>JARGFH010000034.1:6300-42031 GCA_029210695.1 Acidimicrobiia bacterium | reverse complement strand
AAACACAAGGACCTTTCTTGGCCACCAGCGAGGACCGCCGATGGCCACCAGCGAGGACATCAAGATGGCCCTTGACAACGGGACAGCGACTGAGTCCGGCTTGCCTCGTGTATGTGCTCCCAACGATGGCACACCCAACAGCATTTCAACACCAGGATGAAAGCCACCGGACTCTCATCGGGCTACTGCTCAATGATCCGACGCGGGGATGAGACCACCACCACCACCACTGGAAGCCCTGTCCAATTCGATCACCAAGTAGACCTCGCGAGAACCGAGAACCCGCCCTTTGAAGTGCCGATCGGGGTTGCTCCGCCAAGTGCTCGTTCTTGTCCAGGGTTTGGTGATCTCGTGAGGATTCGACAACGTTCAGGGGCAGCAATTGACGGCGACGTTGAGCGCTTCGCATACCTGGCGCATTCGCTCATCGCTCAGGCGTCCCAGCCGCTCGGTGAGCGTTCCGACCGAGACGCTCTCGATCGAATCCAGATTCACCGCCGACGTTCGAGGGATCGGATCGCCTTCTGGTTCGAGCACGACCTCGCTGGGGAGGCCCCTGATGTTGGTCGTACACGGAGCGATCACCGTTCGGCGGAGCCGCGGTATTGCTACGTCACGCGACAGGACAACGACGGGTCGGCGGGAGATCTGAGGTAGTTCGCACCACCAAACGTCTCCGCGACTTGGCAGATCCTTCATGATGACCCAGCGGCCTCACGGAAAGACGCCAGGTCACCCCATTCGTCGGGTTGGTCGAGCGGCTGAGCGTCATAGGCGCTATAGGCCACATCGATCTCGACGGCCCTGTGTTGTGCAAGTAGCGCTGCGAGCGCTTCGTCGATCAGCCCTGCGTCGTTGACGTCAGCTCGAAGGCGTCTTGCCTCTTCGAGCAATCTCTCGTCCACCGTGGTACTCACTCTCACTCTGGTCATGCCACAATCATGCCACAACAACGCTACAACCTCAATGGTCAACTGAACTACCGAGCGCATTCGCGCCGTTCTGGCGGGGGCTGCCGAGCGCCGACGCGAACCGTCGCAGAGCTCGTCGAACGGCTTGGCGAGCAGATGATGGCCCCCAAGTGGTTCGAGTACTGGGTTCGTCGGTGCATTCAGCCCAACGCTTCCCTGACCTTCAGGACATGTCGGCGTAGGCGAGCCAAGCAGCGGGGCTCTCCACCTCGACGATCCGATGAGTATGAAGGCGGCCTGAGGGTCGGTAGGCCTTCTCCGGTCTGCTCCGAACCGATCCAGCGCAGGACAACCCCTCACAACCGCTTGAGGCACAAATCCCACAGGCACAGATTCAGTCGGACGAGACAGATTGGCTGCCATGCGGACGTCGGCGGGTCCCGGCTGTCCGCGTTCGGGCGACCCCGATATCCCCTATTGCATTGACTCCACGTCGGGCATCAGTCATACTGCCCACCACATGTCCGCTGCAGCCACCTTCATCATTATCGACTGAGCGCATACCCTGCTATCGGTATGCGCCACCAACCCTTCGCCCAGCGCGAGGGGTTTTTCATTTGGGAGCCAACATGACACTCGAGATCTACGACACGACGCTGCGGGACGGTTCACAGCAGGAGGGCATCTCGCTGACCGTCGGCGACAAGCTGCGCATTGCCGGCCTGCTCGACAATCTCGGGGTGCAGTACGTCGAAGGCGGCTGGCCGGGCGCCAACCCGAAGGACGACGAGTTCTTCCGACGGGCCCGTTCGGAGCTGAACTTCACAACCGCGACCCTCGTGGCCTTTGGTTCGACCAGACGCCCGCGCGGATCGGTTGAGGACGACGCCCAGCTTGCCGCCTTGCTCGCCGCCGAAACCGAAGCAATCTGCATCGTCGGCAAGTCCTGGGACTACCACGTTCGAGAGGCGCTCCGGACCGACCTCGACGAAGGCGCCCGGATGGTGGCGGAGTCGGTCGCCTTTCTGCGTGACCACGACCGCCGGGTGTTCTTCGACGCCGAGCACTTCTTCGACGGGTTCCACGGCAACCCGGACTTTGCCCTCACGACCCTCCGGGTGGCGCTCGACGCCGGCGCCGAACGACTGGTGCTGTGCGACACGAACGGGGGAACGCTGCCGCACGAGATCCTCGAGACCGTTGCAGCCGTTCAGCAGGTCTTCCCGGACGCTCAGCTCGGCGTTCACTTCCACAACGATGCCGGCACTGCGGTGGCGTCTTCGCTGGCGGCCATCCGGGCCGGAGTGAGGCAAGTGCAGGGTTGCATCAACGGATACGGAGAACGGACCGGCAACACCGACCTGTCGACGCTCATCCCCGATCTGATCCTCAAGGAAGGGATGGCGGTCTTGCCGGAGGGCCGCCTCGAAATGCTCGGTCCGATCTCCCATCACGTGGCCGAAGTCGTCAACATCACCCTCGACCCCCACCGTCCGTACGTCGGGACATCGGCGTTCACTCACAAAGCGGGGCTCCACACGTCGGCCCTCGCCCGACGGCCCGATGCCTACGAGCACATCAACCCGTCTCTGGTGGGTAACGCCAGTCGCATGGTCGTCTCGGAACTGGCCGGTAGGGCCTCGATCGCCTCGAAGGCAGCCGAACTGGGCCTCGAAATGGACGATGAGCTCGCCGCCCGGGTGATCGAAGTCGTCAAGGAACGGGAACATCAGGGCTACCACTATGAGGCGGCCGACGGATCATTCGAACTACTGGTCAGAAAACTGGCTGGTTGGGAACAGAAGTACTTCGAACTGGAGTCATTCCGGGTGTTCACCGAGCGCAGGGCCGACGAAGAGGTGGTGGCGGAGGCCACCGTCAAGGTGATCGTGGATGGTGAGCGGGTCGTGACGACCGGGGAGGGAGTTGGGCCGGTGCATGCGCTCGATCAGGCCCTCCGCAGCGCACTGCGAGAACGGTTTCCGCAGGTGTCCGACTTGCGGCTGACGGACTACCGGGTCCGGGTGCTCGACTCATCAGACGGCACCGAGGCGTCGGTGCGCGTCCTCTTGGAGACGTCCGATCACACGACGTTGTGGGGAACCATCGGAGTGCACGAGAACGTCATCGAAGCCTCGTGGGAGGCGCTGACCGACGGATTGATTCTCGGGCTGATCCGGAATGCGGGCTGACCGACCCCGCACCAGCCCTCACGCTCCGGTCGCCACCGCCAGGAAGGCCGCCAGGCGAGGGTTGCCGGCGGCGGATGCTCGCCAGACGGCGGCCAGCAGGCGCCGGGCGACCGGTCCGGGCCGGGATTTCTCGAGGGGAGTGATTCCCCCTTCAGCCACTGCCTCGGGAAGGACGGCCCATCCGAACCCGAGGCCGACCATCTGAGTAAGCACTGCCGGATTGGCACTTTCGAGAATGATGTGCGGCGTCCACCCGGCGTCGGCGAAGAAGCGATCGATGACGCCCCTGGTCCGGCTGCTCCTTGGATACATCACCCAGTCACCGGTGGCGGGATCACCGTCATCCGGTCCGTAGAGATAGAGCGGCTCATGGCGGATCACCTCTGAGCTGAGTCCCTGTTCATCCACCGGCCCGGTGACGAAGACAACGTCGTGCTCGAGAATGCGAAGTCCATCGAGAAGTGGGGTCGAGGGGGCGACGGTGAGCTCGAGGTCCACGTCCGGGTGTCTGCTCCGGAAGGCATGGATGGCGTCGGGGAGCACGTAGAGGCTGGCGGCATCGATCATGCCGACCCTGAGCCGACCATGCAACGTCGTTCCGGTGGCGTGGAGTTCGGACCGCAGATCCCCGGTGGTATTGAGGACGTCACGGGCATACGCCACCGCCTGTCTGCCTTCGGCGGTGAGCACCCGCCGCCGCCCAACGGCCTCGAACAGCCGGACACCGAGCCGGCGTTCCAGCTCGTGCATGGACTGGGACAGGGCCGGCTGACTGATACCGAGCCGATCGGCGGCATCGGTCCAGCTGGTACCTCGTGCGACTTCGGCCAGATAGGCGAGCTGGCGTAGCTGAATGTTGAGTTCAGGAGCGGTGACGTCCATGTCGGTCATTGTATAGGAATTCCTTATGTGTCTGAATGGTTTCATTGACTTGTCCGCTGATCAGGTTGACCCATATGCTGACGAGACCATCTCAACCCAAGGGATCCACTCGTCATGAGCACACCACTCGAAATCAAGCCGGCCGAAGGCAGGCTCGGCGTCCTCCTCCCCGGAATGGGGGCAGTGGCCACCACCTTCATCGCCGGAGTGTTGGCCGGCCGCAGGGAGCTCACCCAGCTGCACGGCTCACTCACGCAGTCGGGACGCATCCGACTCGGCAAGCGCACCGAGCAACGCAACCCGCTGATCAAGGACTTCGTCCCGCTGGCCGGCCTCGATGACCTGGTCTTCGGCGGCTGGGACCCGATCCCCGAAAACGCCTATCAAGCCGCTCTCACCGCCGGGGTGCTGGACGACCGTCAACTCGAACCGATCAGAGCCGAACTCGAGGCGATCGAGCCGATGACCGCCGTCTTCGACAGGGAGTACGTGCGGCTGCTCGACGGGACGCACGTCAAGCAAGGCGAGACCAAGCTCGACCTGGCTCAGCAGTTGATGGACGACATCGACCGGTTCCGTACCGAAAACGCCTGCGACCGGTTGGTGATGGTGTGGTGCGGGAGCACCGAGGTCTACCGCGAGCCGGGTGCCGTTCATCAGAGCCTCGAAGCGTTCGAACACGGTTTGAAGACGAACGATCCGGAGATCGCTCCAAGTCAGATCTACGCATATGCAGCCCTCTCGATGGGTGTGCCGTATGCCAACGGGGCGCCGAACATCACCGTCGACACGCCTGCGTTGTTGGAACTGGCGCTGCGCGAGGGATTGCCGGTGAGCGGCAAGGACTACAAGACCGGCCAGACGCTGATCAAGACGATCCTGGCGCCGGGCCTCAAGGCACGCATGCTGGGTGTGGACGGCTGGTTCTCGACCAACATCCTCGGAAATCGCGACGGAGAGGTCCTCGACGACCCCGGCAGCTTCCGCAGCAAGGAAGTCTCAAAACTGGGCGCACTGGAGCACATCTTCCAACCCGACCAGTACCCGGACCTCTACGGCGACCTCTACCACAAGGTTCGCATCAACTATTACCCGCCCCGCGGAGACAACAAAGAGGGCTGGGACAACATCGACATCTTCGGGTGGATGGGTTATCCCATGCAGATCAAGGTGAATTTCCTGTGCCGTGACTCGATCCTCGCCGCTCCCCTGGTGCTCGACCTGGCGCTCTATATGGACCTGGCCAGGCGGGCAGGCAAGGCGGGAATCCAGGAATGGCTCAGCTTCTACTACAAGAGCCCTCAGGTGGCGGAAGGCCTCTACCCGGAGCACGACCTGTTCATTCAGCAAATCAAGCTGAAGAACACCCTCCGCCATTGGATGGGTGAGGAGTTGATCACCCACCTCGGCTCCGAGTACTACGAGGACTAACAACGTTCTCGCGCGGGGATCTGCCCCTATAGGGTGGAATTCCCGCGCGAAAACGGGATTTGGGTAACGTGCCGTTCATGCGCAAGAGCTTCCATATGACGCCTGATGAGTTCCGGGTGGCCGGTCACGCCGCAATTGAATGGGTGGCCGGCTACCTCGAGGACGTCGAGAACTACCCGGTGCTGTCGCAAGTCCAACCCGGCGACATCCGCGCCCGGCTTCCGACTCATCCGCCTGAATCCGGCGAATCGTTCGAAGCGATGCTGAACGATCTCGATTCCATCATCATGCCGGGCATCACTCACTGGCAATCGCCGAACTTCTTCGCGTACTTCAACGGAAACGCGTCCGCCCCCTCAATTCTCGGAGAGCTGATCTCGGCCGGCCTCGGGACCCAGGGCATGCTGTGGGCGACCAGCCCGGCCGCCACCGAGCTGGAGACGCATGTCATGGACTGGCTGGTCGAGCTGCTCGGGTTGCCGGACGCCTTCCTGTCGACTGGGCTGGGGGGCGGGGTGATCCAGGACACCGCTTCTTCGTCGACGCTGGTGGCCATCCTCGCCGCTCGCGAACGGGCCACCGGGTTCACTACCAATGCAACGGGCGACCTCGGCCACCTCACCGCCTATACGTCGACCCAGGCTCACTCGTCGGTCGAGAAGGCTGTACGCATCGCCGGCATCGGATCGGCAAACTTGCATCTCGTCGATGTCGACGCGGACTATGCCATGGAGCCCGAACACCTCGAACGCTTGCTGCTGGAGGATGTGGCGGCCGGCAAGACGCCTGCCGTTGTGATCGCAACTGTAGGAACGACATCGTCGACGGCGATCGATCCCGTGCGAAGGATCGGAGAGATCGCCAGGAGGCACGGCGCATGGTTTCACGTCGATGCGGCCCTGGCGGGGTCGGCGACGGTGCTGCCGGAGATGCGGTGGCTCCACGAAGGCGTTGAACTGGCAGACAGCTACGTCGTCAACCCACACAAGTGGCTGTTCACCAACCTGGATTTCTCAGCTCTCTACGTCGCCGACCGGTCGGCTTTGATCAACACGCTCTCGGTGCTGCCCGAATACCTCCGCAACGCCGCAACAGAGTCCGGCGCAGTGATCGACTACCGGGATTGGCAGATAGGACTTGGCCGCCGTTTCCGGGCTTTGAAGTTGTGGTTCGTGGTCCGGCACTACGGGGTGGAAGGGCTCCGGCACCATGTCGCCGGGCATTTGCGGATGGCCAAGGAGGTCGCCGACCGGGTTCGAGAGCATCCCGACTTCGACCTGGCGGCCCCGGTCCCGGTCAATCTGGTCTGCTTCCGCCATCGTGGCGGAGACGCCGTGAACCAGCACATCCTGGACACGGTCAATGCGTCGGGTGAGGCATTCTTCACGCATACCAAGCTCGACGGCCAGCTGACCCTGCGAATGGCCATCGGTCAGACCTACACAGAAGACCGCCACGTCCACCACGCCTGGGACCTGATCGTCCAAGCCGCCGCATCGGCCGGGTGACGAGGGTCGTCGTGCAGCGCGTCGCGGTGGTAGGAACAAGCGGCTCTGGGAAGACCACCGTCTCCGGCCGACTGGCCGCCATGTTGGGCGTGCCGCACGTCGAACTCGACTCTCTGCACTGGGAACCGGGCTGGACCGAGGCGCACCCTGAGGTATTACGCCGTCGGGTCGAGTCGGCGCTCAGCGCCGACCAATGGGTGGTGGATGGGAACTACTCGGCAGTTCGCGATCTCATCTGGCCGAAAGCAGACACACTCGTTTGGCTCGACTACCGACTGGCGCGGGTGATGTGGCAAGTGACGACTCGGACGGCGCGACGAATTGCCACGAGAGAGGAGCTTTGGTCTGGGAACCGGGAACGATTCAGCGCTGTGTTCTCTCGCGATTCCATCATCTGGTGGGCTCTAACCACCTACCGGAAGAACCGGCGAAAATACGCAGTGTTACTCGAAGCTCCCCAAACCAGCCACCTGAAGACGGTGCACCTTCGATCACCCAGGGAAGCTGCTGCCTGGATGGCCCAGTTCGGCTGAACTCCCGTTTTCTCCGCAATGCAATGGTCGAAAAACGATACATAGCATTGCCGAGAAAATGAATGAGAGCCTGCATACCCCACCCTGTATGGTATGATGTATCTGGTGTCCGACAGGTGCCGGCTGGTTTCTCCCCGATTCCGGCCCATTGAAGTCTCCCGCCGACTTCTCCCCTCTCCGGATGCAGGCCGGCGCCGCGGACACCAGGTCATAGACGGCGGCTCCTACGCTGGGGCCGCTTCTCAATTGAAACAACGAGGTGACACCATGAAGACCCGAATCATCGCCGCCGGCCTCTCTGCAGTTGTCCTGCTCGGAGCGTGCGGCTCCGGAACGGCCACCGTCGACGCACCAGCCACGCAATCGATTCAACTGATCAACGCGGCCGACGCCAACCAGTTGGTCGCCGACAATGCCGCCTCCGGGGACTTCGTCATCCTCGACATCCGGACCCCAGAGGAATTCAACGCGGGCCACATCGCCGAGTCGGTCAACATCGACTTCTACGAGTCGAACTTCGCCGATCAACTCGACCAGCTCGACAAAGACAAGACCTATTTCGTCTACTGCAACTCCGGCAACCGCTCCGGCACTGCGATGGGAACGATGCGGGATCTCGGTTTTGTCGACGTCTACGACCTCGATGGCGGCATTCAGGCCTGGTACAGCAGCGGATTCAACATCACGCAGTGAGGGTGGGGACCGGCCATCAGGACCAGGACCCAAAACCTAGAACCTAGTGGTCTGTCTGCTATTTGATGACCGGGGTAGGCAGTGCCACGAACCCTGCCACAGCGGGGATCGTCCGGCAGGAGACCAAGTCACCAAATCCGCGACGGACCACTAGAACCTCTTCTCAGCCTCCGATGTAGCTCATCTCGACCTTGCCAAGACCCGTCGTCGCCGACGATCGGCGTTCCGAATAGTTGTCGTCGCGCTTCGTCCAAACATCAACGAGGACCGCTCTGATCTCCTCATCGGTGGCTCCAGAGCGCAGCAGACCGCGCAGGTCACGTCCCCAGGCGGCAAAGAGACACGTGTACAGCCGGCCGTCTGCTGAGATACGCGCCCTCGTGCAGGTCGAGCAGAAGGGACGGGTCACCGACGTGATCACCCCGATCTCTCCCTCCCCATCCGCGTACCGCCACCTTCTAGCCACTTCACCCGGGTAGTTGGCGCCGAGCGGTTCAATCGGGAATCGTTTGCCGATCCGCTCGAGGATCTCCACTGCCGGAACGACGTCATCGAGGCGCCACCCATTCGTGGTGCCCACATCCATGTACTCGATGAACCGGACGATGTGGCCGGTCCCTCGGAAGTGCCCGGCCATGTCGACGATCGATTCATCGTTGACACCGCGCTTGACCACCATGTTGACCTTGATGGGGGTCAGTCCGGCCTTCGCCGCCGCTTCTATGCCGTCAAGGACCTTCGCCACTGGAAACCCGACGTCGTTCATCTTCATGAAGACCTCGTCGTCGAGCGAGTCGAGACTCACCGTGACCCGCCGCAGACCGGCCTTCGCCAGAACCGCGGCCTTGCGTTCCAGCAGCACTCCGTTTGTGGTCAACGTGACATCGCGCAACCCGTCGAGGGTAGACATCTGCTCGATCAGATGCTCGAGATCCTTGCGAAGGAGCGGCTCACCTCCCGTTATCCGCACCTTCTCAACGCCGAGGCCGATGGAGATGTTGACGAGACGGGTGATCTCCTCGAATGACAGCAAGAGTTCCCTCTCGAGAAACTCATACTCGCGCGAGAAGATCTCCTTCGGCATGCAATAACGGCACCGAAAATTGCATCGGTCGGTTACCGAAATGCGCAGGTCCTTGAGCGCCCGTTCCCGGGTATCCCTCAGCATGAGATACGGACGCTAGCGCAATCTAGGAAAGACTCATGAAGAGACGTTCCAGTTCCTGAGGGGTGTATCCCTCTCTGGCGGCGCTCTCCTCATCAACGACACACTCGCGGAGTTGCGAGGCGAGGAGCTTGAAGCCAACCCGCTCGAGCGCCTTCGTGGCAGCCGCCACCTGCTGGAACACCTCGCGGCATTCGCGGTTGTCTTCCATCATGCGGATCACGCCACCGATCTGGCCCTCTATCCGCCTGAGGCGCCGAATGGATTCTTCGACGGTGCTGGACTCGAACTGCATATCCGCCTTTCGGTGGTACCTGTACCCTGTAGGGTACCGTATCCGCAGCAATCGAGATAGATGGCAGGCTCGATACACTCTTCTGGGTATTCGTTGAGTCGCCGGAGGGGCCATGGACATCGAACAGGTGGGTGCCGACGCCTGGAAACAGTGGGTCGAGGAGCATGATGCCTTGCTGCTCGACATCCGCGAGCCCTTCGAGTGGGCCCAGACCGGCGTCCTACCGGACGCCAAGCTCATCAGCATGGGTGAACTCCCCTCCTCCCTCGATCAACTGTCTCCCGATACCCCGATCCTGGTGGTTTGCCGTACCGGCAACCGTTCTCAGCATGCCGCGGCCTGGCTCGAAACCAACGGCTTTCGGGCGGCCAACCTCGCCGGCGGGGTGGTCGCCATCGCCAGGATGGCCGAAGAAGGCTGACGTCCGCCGCCGCTCCGTGCGGTTCCGCTTCTCTGGGCCGGGCGCTGATAGAACTACCCGGGCCGAAGTTGTTCCCGCTCCGAGCTCGTCTGTTGGCCGCTCCCAACACGGAGGCTCCGAATGGCGGCCACGAACATCTTCTCGTCACCTTCCGTCGACGCTGAATCGACCCGTGAACAGGTGAGCACCAGCCCGGCAGCGAACAACTGGTGTTGGATGATGCGGAGTCCGTCCGGGCCCGCCCACGCATAGCGCCGGTAGAAGGAGTCACATCCTGACGATTCGTGGAGAACCTCATGACCGTCGAATCGATCGACATGGTCTTCTCGGGCTCTCCCGGCGGCATCGATGGCAGATCCCCGGTAGCGGCTGATCGTCATCGACGACCTAACGCCGTCGACGGACCGGCCGAGAAAGGCGGCGATGTGCTGCTCGTTTGCCAATCGCGACCAATCGCGAGGCACTGCCAATCTGAATCCGTTGCCGGCATAGGTGATCATGGCCACAGTGACCCGATCCAGGTGGAAGCTCCCTCGATCACGTCGACTGTGACCTTGCCGATGGCGGCTAAATCGACATCGAAGCTCATGTCGACTCCACCACCTAGGCCCAGGAACGCCGACGCACCGAAATCGAAGCTGGCAACGCCATCGTCGTACCCGACCGCCAGGTCGGCATCGACTCCGAAGCCGATACCTACCTCTCCGCCGGCAATCAGCCCCACCGTATCGGTTCCCATTCCGAGCTCTGCCGTCGCGGCCATCCCGACGAAGGCGTCCACTCCGCCCTCGAAACCGGCGTCACCATCGACGAACCCCAGGTCGAGGTAGCCGAAGGCCGACGCCTCGCCGCCGACGAATGCCTCGCTCGATACGTCGACATACGCCGTGTCGAGGCCGTACTCGACCTGCGCCAGCTGAAGCGCGACCTCGGCTCCACCACCGAGCTCGAGTGCCCAGTCGTCAAACCCGATCCACCCCTCCGCCCGGCTCTCGGCGGTCAATGCGGAAGCCGAGAACGTGCCGAGCGGCCCGTGGATGTCGGTGTGTCGAGCCGCAACCCGGCCGCTCCACTCCCCTCGAATCACGGAGTCCCGCAACCATCGGCCGCGGTCATCGACGGCATCGACGCCCCAGGCCTCGGAGGAGCCTTCGAAGCCGACCATCCCGACCGGTCGCTGGTCAATCTGGATGGTTGGGGCTTCGCAGAAAGGCCCCGTCGGTGGCTCCTCGAGGCGACGCCTTCGCAAATCCGCGGCCGCCGCCTCGAGCGCGGCAGCCACAGAATGAAGCGCCGTCGTGTGATCGAGCACGGCCGGGACCGTCTCGAGGACCGTCATCAGCGCACGCGCACTGGATTGAAGCTCGCCGGTGGCTTCGTCCAACCGCGACGCCACCCGGTATAACCCGGTTTGATTGATCAGTCGGAGGTCACCCACAGCCGCTCCTGCTGCTCAGTGGAGATCTCAGACTATCGCTATCGCATGCTATGCGTCAATATCTACGGGTATCTCCCAGTCGCCGCTCCCACGCGCTTGCATGGCGCCCATCACCCAAGAGCCGAGACCGAGTACGACGACCGCGGGAATCACGATCCACCGGACGACGGGTATGAGTACGGCACCAAAGAAGATCCCGGCACCCAGGAGAAACCCGAAGAAGGCACTGCGGTTCGGAGCTATCAACCGACCCACCGCGGTCAGGACGGGCACCGGTGCCGCCACCGATGCAAGGGCGAACAGGCAGAGGACACCGATAGCGACGGGTATCAGCGCAAGCGCCAGAGGCAAGGCGACGTCGGGTTGAGCGGTTGCCGCGATCGTTGCGACGACGGCGGGAATCAATACCGGGATCGGCAGAAGCAGGGTTCCGGTCACCGTGGCGGCCACCGGGTTCGATCGGACCGAACCGGCCGCCTGCTCGAGTGAGCGTGGTGCCAGCCAGAACAGCGCCAGTCCACCGACGATGAAGATGAGGACGCTGAGAATCGCCCCGACCAGCACGACGGCTCGCAGTCGGACGTTCTGCCTGGTCGGTTCACGCTGGATGAACTGACCGCCCACCTCAGCGTCTTCGTCAATGCTCGCCGGGTCGGGCGACCGGTAGCCGAGATCACCTGCCACCGACGCTCCCGCCATGACCTCGAGACTTCCTACGGTCATCTCGACGTTCTTGCCGACGTCGCCCGAGATCCGGGTGGTCCCCAGGGTCTGCCCCAAGACGACGCCATCCACCGACCCGGCGAGGTTGAGCGACCAACCCCACACGAGCAGATCTCGACCCACCCGTCCCGTCACTTCCGTCTGGCCTGCCACGACGACAACGTCGCGTTTCACCACACCGCCGACAAAGACCGAGCCGGCGGTGGCCCGCACCGAGCCCTCGACCGTCCCATCGATGACGACCCGGCCGGTTACTGCGATGACGTCGCCGGTGACGACGCCTCCGATGCGGACCTCGCTGCCCGAGAAGGCGATGAGGTCGCCGTCGATAGTGCCTCGCACGTCGACGGAGTTGCCGACTGCGTAGAGATCTTCCTCGATGACCTCGTCGACACCGACCACGACGAAGTCGGCAGTGGCTCGATCAGCGGCCAGCGCCGGCGCCGCCGATCCGGTCAGGAAGAACCCCGTGAGGAGAATGGAGATAGTCCACCGCATGGTTTGCACGAGCCGAGGCTAGTGGGCACCCCCGGTTGACCGATCCGTTGAGACAGAGTCATCCACGATCAGGTTCTCCGAAGGACTTCGCCTGCCCCTGCATCGGTTGACAACCATTCAACCCGCTCCACTTCGATGCCGATAGACAACGAGTAGAAGGTGAAACTGAAACCACGTCGGCATCAACCCCAGAGGACAACGCCCGGAGACGAGAATGACCTCATATCTGGATGATCTGACCGAGCGAGATCTAGGAACGCTGGCCGCCATCGTCGGAACGGATCCCGGCGACCTCGCCACCGAGCTGCGCCGCCGGCCGTGGCAGATCCACGAGCTGTTGGCCCGTCCGGACGTGTTCGAGAAGGTCCTCGACCGTCACGCTCATCCGGCCGACGTCGTTTCGCCGTTCCTGCTGTTCTCGGTTCTGATCCACAAAACGGCCGACGATCTTCGGGAAGCAACCTATGTCGATGAATGGATAGGGCCGGGATCGAGGATGCCGGTCTTCGACGTTGCGCCGCTGCTCGAGTTCGTCCAGGACCCCGGACGGACGTCCTACCTCGCTGCACTGCTGTCCTCGTTCGCGCTGCCGGAATCGCCCCCGGTACCGGCCGGTCCCTTCGACTTGCTGGGTATGGCTCTCTGGCTCGAGGAGGCGCTCCCGGACGATCGGACGGTCCTCTTGCGCCGCCTGGGTGATCTGAGCCTTTTCCGCACGGGTGTATTCCCAGACCACACCGGCACCAACCCGCTGCGACCGGTCGATGCCGTACAACTCGGGCGAACCGTCGGCAAGGCCTCAGACGAAATGCTGGCGCTGTGCGATCGAAGCGTCATGTCGTACGGTCTGGAGGCCATGGAGTCGTTGGGTTCCGACTGGTACAACGCCGCCGCCTTGGATAGTGGTTCGCTGCCGGTGGTCGGCGATATCGCCGCCCGTTTTCGTTCGGCCCGCCGGGTGCTGAACCACCTGACCGATCGGTACCTCTACCGGCTCGAAACTGGCTGGACGCTCGCTGCCTAGATCGGCACCGGTCTACCACGAGTCCGGGAAGGGTTCCTGCCTACCCGAGGAAGTTCAGCAGCGGGGTCGGATACACACCCAAGAAGATGGTGATGGCGATCGCGATGGCCAGGACCACCTCAACATTCGGGGAAACAACCGGCTTCGCCACGTCGGCCCCCGGAGCTTCGGCAAGAACCGGCTCCTCCATATACATGAGCACCATGATCCGGATGTAGAAGAAGAACCCGGCCACCGAGGCCACGAGGGCGGTGATGACCAGCCACTCGTAGCCGCCGCTCCACGCCGAAGTGAAGACACCGAGTTTGCCGATGAAACCGGACGTCGCCGGCATCCCGGACAACGCCAGCAGCATCACCGTCAAAGCACCGGCCAGATAAGGCGAGCGTCTGCCGAGACCCTTGTAGTCGTCCAGTGGAGACACGGAGCCGGTCGGTCCTGCCATCACCGACACCACGGCGAAGGCAGCAATCAACTGGATCACGTACACAGCCAGATAGAACCAGACGGCCTGGAGATTCCCGCCAACAATGCCGGTGATGATGAATCCGGCATGAGCGACACCTGAGTAGGCCAGCAGGCGGCGCATATCCGTCTGCATGATCGCCATCACCGTGCCGAGCACGATCGAGACAGCGGCCACCGCCGCCAGGGCAGGACCCCAGTCATCAGAGAACGACGCGAAGCTCACATACAGGATTCTCACCAACGCTCCGAAGCCGGCAACCTTGGCGGCAGTCGCCATGTAACCGACGATTCCGGCCGGTGAACCTTGATACACGTCCGGCGCCCACGAATGGAACGGGGCGGCGGTCACCTTGAACAGCAGTCCCGTGATGATCAGCGCGATCGCGGCCAGCACCACACCCGGCCTCAGCACGACCGCGGTGGCGGGCAACTGCTCGGCTATGCCGCTCAACGACAACTCCCCCGTCCCTGCAAAAGCAAGGGCGACGCCGTAGACGAAGATCGCCGAGGCGAAAGATCCCAGCAGGAAGTACTTGAGGGCTGCTTCATCGGATCGAATGCTGTCGCGGGTGATCCCGGCCAGGATGTAGAGCGAGATCGATCCGATCTCCAACCCGAGGAAGATCATCATCAGGTGGGCACCGGACACCATGAACATGAACCCGGCTGCCGACAGTAGAACCAGCGCCACGGTTTCGGAGCCGCGCCGCCCGAGTTCCTCCACCATCGGCCAGGCGACGAGCAGTCCCAGAGCAGTCACCGCCAGCAGGATGAAGATGCCGAGCACGGCGAACTCGTCTGCAACGATCATTCCCGAGAAGTGGGTGGTCGCACCGTCCTGCACGCGGTCGTACAGCAGAATCGCAGAAGCAGTCGCCAGGATCAGCGTCGAGAACACGAGACCGGCATGCACGGCCGAACGTGGCTTGTAGAACACGTCGATCATGAGGATGAGCGCCGCCCCTGCAGCCAGAATCAGCTCGGGTGCGATCGCCAGATACGAGATGTTGAACGCGGTCGAATCGATCTGCGCGATGATCGGGAAGAACTCACTCACCCTGGCCTCCTCCCAGCACCTCGAACAGCGGTCCGGGTTCGGGGACCACGTAGGTCGTCGTCGCTTCTATCCGGTCGAGCACTGCTTCGACAGACGGGGACACCCTGTCCAGGATGATGTTCGGGTAGAGCCCGAGGACCAGCATGAGGGCAACGAGCGGGGCCAGCAAGCTCACCTCGCGGACGTTGAGGTCTGCCACCTCACGATTTTCCTCGATCGTGATCGGACCGGTGAACACCCGTTCATAGGCCCACAGCAAGTAGATGGCGGCCAGCACCACCCCGAAGGCACCGAGGATGGCGGCTACGGGAAGCGTTGCATAACTGCCCATCAGCACCATGAACTCACCCACGAAGCCGTTGAGCCCGGGCAGTCCGATCGAGGCGAAGGCCGTGAAGAGGAAGACACCCGAGAACCACGGGGCGACCTGCCAGATCCCACCGAAGTCCTCGATCTTCTTCGTATGGCGCCGCTCGTAGATCATGCCGACCATGAGGAACAGAACGCCGGTGGTGATGCCGTGGTTGACCATCTGGATGACGGCTCCCTCGACGGCCGCCTGCGTCAGCGCGAACGTGCCGAGCACGATGAACCCGAGGTGGCTGACCGACGAATACGCAACCAGTTTCTTCAGATCCGGCTGGACGATGGCGACATAGGCGCCGTACAGGATGCCGATGACCGCCAGTGTTGCCATGACGGGCACCAGGTCAACTGTGGCTTGCGGAAACAGCCCCAGATTGAACCGGATGAAACCGTAGGTGCCGAGTTTCAGCAGAACGCCGGCCAGCATGACCGAGCCGGCGGTCGGCGCTTCGACGTGGGCATCAGGAAGCCACGTATGCAGCGGGAAGATGGGCACCTTGATGGCAAACGCCAGGCCGAACGCGCCGAAGAGCCACAACTGAGCGTTGTCGCTGAGTTGGAGGTTCAGCAGTTCCTGGTAGTCAAAACTGAGCAGCCCGGCTTGATCTCGATGGAAGAAGGCCAGTGCGATGATCCCGGCCAGCATCAGTGCAGACCCGAGGGCGGTGTACAAGAAGAACTTGTAGGCGGCGTAGATGCGTCGCTCGCCACCCCAGACGCCGATGATGAAGTACATCGGAACCAGCACGACCTCGAAGAACAGGAAGAAGAGGATCATGTCGAGCGCCAGGAACACTCCGATCAGGCCCGCCTCCAATATCAGCATGAAGACCACGAACAGCTTCGTGCGGTCGACGATGGAGGTGGAAGCGGTCAGTGAGATCGGCACCAGCAGGGCGGTCAAAGCCACCAGGGCCAGCGAAATGCCGTCCACGCCAACATGCCACGACATCCCCCACGGCTCGTACCACCAGGCCTGCTGGGTGTACTGATAGCCGGCCACACCCTTTTCGAAGGCGAAGAACAGCCACCCGGCCAGGGCAAGCGGGATCATCGAGAGCGTGATTCCCAGCGGAAGGTGCAGTTCCGACCGGCGGTTGGGAACCAGCGCCACCACCAGCGCGGCAGCCACCGGAGTGAGGATGAGGGAGGCGAGGATGGGGAAGGTCATCAGTTGCACCTCCCTGCGCGAATAGCCGGACGCGCGACTCGCGACTGGTCGAGAACCATCACAACCCGCCCCTACTCAAGAACCAGACGAGTAGGCCGACCGAACCGGCGGCGAGCATGACGCCATAGTTGCGAACGAAGCCGGTCTGCAGTGGACGGACGATCGTGCCGAACCGCTTGACCAGACCGGCGACCCCGTTGACCATCCCGTCGATGAAGCCGAGATCGAACTTGAACGCAGCCCACCCGGCTACCGCCTTGCCGGGCAGCACGATCGTCTTGCCGTAGAAGCGGTCGACCCAGTAGGCGTTCTCCCAGGTGAAGATCGGGCGGGCGAACCGCTGCAACACTCGCTCCCGCCGCTCTTCGGGACCGGCATAGAGCCGGTAGGCGAGGAAGATCCCCACCAACCCGGCCAGCACGGCCACCCCGGCCAGAATCCAGGCTGTTGATCCCTCGGCAGGGTGGGCCATGTGAATGGCGCCTTCCACAGTTTCGAAACTCGGCTCGAGGTAGCGCTCCAGACCGGTCCGGAAAGGAGTGTTGAGGAATCCGCCGCCCACGGTCAGTGCGGCCAGCGCCATCAGCGGGACCGTCATCGTCTTCGGAGACTCGTGCGGACGGACTCCATCGTCCCACCGCGGCTTGCCCAGGAAGACCATCACGAACTGACGGGTCATGTAGAAGGCGGTGATGCCGGCGGTCAGCAGTCCGATCCCCCACAGCACCACCATCCAGCCGCCCTGGTTGAAGGCCGAACCGAGGATCTCATCCTTCGACCAGAAGCCGGCCAGCGGCGGAACCCCTGCGATCGCCAATGTGGCGATGCCCATCGTGGTGGCGGTGACCGGCATGTGCTTGGCGAGACCGCCCATCTTGTCCATGTTCTGTTCGTCGGACATGGCGTGGATCACCGATCCGGCACCGAGGAAGAGCAATGCCTTGAAGAAAGCGTGGGTCATGAAATGGAACATGCCTGCCACGTAGGCGGTGCTCCCGACACCGATGAACATGTAGCCGAGCTGTGAGACGGTCGAATAGGCAAGGACCGCTTTGATGTCTTTCTGGGCGATGGCAATCGTCGCCGCCCACAGGGCGGTCAGCGCCCCGACCGTGGCGACGGTCGTGGCCGCGATCGGTGCCATCTCGTAGATCGCCGCGTTGCGGGCCACGAGGTACACGCCGGCGGTGACCATCGTGGCGGCATGGATGAGTGCAGAAACGGGGGTCGGGCCTTCCATCGCGTCAGGGAGCCACACATAGAGAGGAATCTGCGCCGATTTCCCTGCGGCACCGACCAGCATCAACAGGCCAACTGCCGTAGCCAGACCCGTCGTCAGTCCGAGGTGCGGGTCGTCGAGGACATCAAACGAGAGCGTCCCGAACTGCGTGAGGATGATCATGAGCGCGATCATGAAGCCGAAGTCACCGATGCGGTTGACGATGAACGCCTTCTTGCCGGCTGCGGCCGCCGACGGCTTGGTGTACCAGAACGAGATCAACAGGTACGAGCAGAGTCCGACGGCTTCCCAACCGAGGAACAGCATGGCGAAGTTGTCTGCCAGAACGAGGGTGAGCATCCCGGTGGCGAACAGGTTCATATAGGTGAAGAACCGGGAGAAACGCGGGTCGCCGTGCATGTAGCCGATGGCGTAGAAATGAATGAGCGCTCCGACTCCTGTAACCACCAAGGTCATCAGGGATGAGAGCGGATCCCACCGGATGGCGAACTCGGCGCCGATGGCCGGCATCCACGACCACAGCACCACCGATTCGGGGTGGCCGGTTCCCTGAAAGAACGGCACGGCGGCCACGACTGCATAGACGAACGCGGCCGACACGAACAGCGAAGCGATCCAACCGGCCGCAGGCTCACCGAGCCGTTTCCCAAAGAAGTGCAGTAGTACGGCCCCGGCGGCCGGCAAGGCGAGAATGAGCCAGATGAAATCGGTCATTCGGCACCTGCCGAATACTTGGTACCCGGTACCCGGTATCTGGTAATCGAGAGCGAAGCGAAGCGGCCCATTGCTATCCCCTCAGATCCGAGAGTTCATCGGCAGAGGCGCTCGACCGGTGCTGGAACACCGAGACGATGATCGCCAGGCCTACTACGACTTCGGCGGCCGCCACGACCAGGACGAAGAATACGGCCAGCTGTCCGTCGAGGGAACCGAGTTCCTTCCCTGCAGCCACGAACGTGAGGTTGACCGAGTTCAGCATCAACTCGATGGACATGAACATCATCAGCGCATTGCGCCTGATCAGCATGCCGCCTGCCCCGATGATGAACAAGAGGGCCGCAAGCGACATATACCAGCCGGCAGTGACTTCCATCACGCATCCTCTCGATCGCG
Source organism: Acidimicrobiia bacterium (assembly GCA_029210695.1). Lineage (NCBI taxonomy): Bacteria > Bacillati > Actinomycetota > Acidimicrobiia > Acidimicrobiia bacterium. The sequence continues at coordinate 22,902 of JARGFH010000034.1, read as the reverse complement.
GCGGCGCGGCCCGTAGTAGGCCAGCGCGATGGCCCCGGCGGCGGCGATGATCAATAGCAGCGAGGTCGCCTCAAACGGCAATATCCAATCGGTGAACAGTGCCAGGCCGGCCTCTTGCACGGTCCCGTTGACCTCGATTGTGGAGGTGGCCGGCCGCACCCAGTCGAACCGACCGCCGACGACCGCTACGCCTGCGATCAGAACGACAACCAGGCCCAGTCCAGATACGAGTTGCCGCTGCATCGGCAGTTTCTCGCTCGTATCCTCGTCCCTGTCGACCCCGATCAGCATGATGACGAAGAGGAAGAGCGTCATCACCGCACCTGCGTAGACGATTATCTGCACCGCGGCAACGAGGTGCGCCAGGTGCATCACGTAGAACACGGCCAGTGAAAACAGCGTCAGCATCAGACCCATCGCCCCGTAAACCGGGTTCTTGGCGAAGACGACCGACAGAGCGCCGAAAATGGCAACCGCCCCCAGGATGACAAAGAGGATCAACTCCACCATCAGGACTCCTCCTCCGGCAAGAAGCCCCCCTCCCCGCCGGACCCTTCGGGCCCGTCGGTACTCCCCCCATCGGGGGGAGCGATCGTGCCCCCCTCCCCGCCGGACCCTTCGGGCCCGTCGGTACTCCCCCCATCGGGGGGAGCGATCGCCAGGAAATCAGGCAGGTCCGCCGCGATCGGCCGCAGAGGGTCCTGGCCCGGTTCGGAGGGGCGAACACCGACCCCCGCTGATTCACTCCAGGGCGTGAGACCTTCATAGGCAGCGCGACCGCCGGGAGCCACCGCCCGCATCCAGCCGTCCGCTTTGCGAAGTTCTTCGACGTCTGCGAGCGGGTCGTCCGGGAACATGTGGTTGGGCGTGCCGTCGGGTTCCACCAGCAGTTCCCGCTTGGTGTAGATGGCATCCTCGCGATTGGTGGTCGACATCTCGAACAGATGCGTCATCGTGATGGCCTCGGTAGGGCAGGCTTCGACGCACAAGGCGCAGAAGATGCAACGGAGCATGTTGATCTCGTACACGAACCCGAACCGCTCCCCGGGAGATACGGGCGCCTCGATCGGGTTGTCGGCTCCGCGCACATAGATGCAGTGGGCAGGACAGGCGCCTGCACACAGTTCGCAGCCGATGCATTTCTCCATGCCGTCCGGATAGCGGTTCAGCACGTGCCGCCCGTGGAAACGCTGGGGCTTCTCACGCATGTCCTTCGGATACTCAGCAGTGACCCGTTCGCCCCAGATCTGGCGCAAGGTGACCCTGAGGCCCTTGGCAAAGTCATTCAGGATTCCCATCGGTCACCTCCTCTCAAGCCCATGGCCAGCCGAACTGGCGAATCGATACCACGATTGTGGACGCGATGAGCCAGACGAGCGCCGCCGGGATCAATCGCTTCCAGCCGAGCGTCATCAACTGGTCGTACCGCAACCGCGGCCAGGTCGCCCGGATCCAGATATAGACGAACAAGACCGCCGCCGTTTTCAGCAGAAACCAGAACAGCGGCAGCATCGTCACGAAGAAGCCCGGCAGCCATCTATCGAACGTCGGCCCGTCCCAACCACCAAAGAACAGCACAACGGCTATCGCCGACATGTTGAACATGTTCGTGTACTCGGCCAGGAAGAACATCGCGAAGCGGAACCCCGAGTACTCCGTGTGGAACCCACCGACCAGTTCCTGCTCGGCCTCGACCAGGTCGAAGGGAGCCCGATTGGTCTCAGCAACCGCGGCAATCATGAAGATCACGAACGCAATGAACTGCGGCAGGATGTTCCACCGGGGGATCAACCCCAGGACGTTCTCGAACCAGGCGAGTCCGCCGGGGAGGGTCACGACTTCGTCCCAGGTCCCTCGCTGTCGCTCGACGAGTTCGACGAGAGACAACGTGCCACCCTCGCTCGACGTCGTGGATGCAAACAACACAACCGCCACCATGGCGAGTCCCATGGCGGCTTCATAGGAGATGGCCTGCGCCGTGCCACGGACACCACCCAGCAGCGGGTATTTCGAGCCGGACGACCATCCGGCCAGGATTACCGCATAGACGGCTACCGAGGACATGGCGAGGAAGAACAGGACCCCCACGTTGAGGTCGGCTCCGACGAAGGCGAATTCGCGTACCTTTCCACCGATCTCGAAGGTGAATCCCTGACCCCACGGGATGATGAGGAAAGTCATGAAGGCAGGGACGAGGGCGATGACGGGAGCCGCCGCATACATGAGGAACTCGACCTTGCGAGGCGTGACCTGTTCTTTGAAGAACAGCTTCAACCCGTCCGCCACCGTCTGGAGAATCCCCCACGGACCGGCCCGGTCCGGGCCAATTCGGTTGGTCATGTCGGCGTTGATCTTGCGTTCTCCCCACACCAGGAAGACGACCGCCACCAGCGGAATGGCAAAGGCGAGGATCACCCGGACGGCGATGATGGCGTAATCCCAGAAGTCCATCTAGGAGCCCCCCTCCCCGTCGGACCCTTCGTCTCCGCCGGTACTCCCCCCAAGAGGGGGAGCGACAGAGCCCCCCTCCGCTTGGGTGAACGGCAACACCGAGACCTCCGGCGAATCCCCCAGCGGAGCAATACCGGGCTGGTTGAACGGAACGTACACCACCCCGTCGAGCAGCGAGTCGTCGATGCGCAGCGGTAGAGGCACTTCGTTGACCGTCACCATGTCGCCTTCATCAACACCGAGGCGTCGGGCGTCACCGGAGGTGATGGCTGCGAAGCCACCCGGGGCTAGCTTGTGGAGCGATAGACCTCTACGCATCAATACGCCATCGTCGTAGAGGGTCCGGGCGTAGTGGAGCGCGAACGCGTTTGCCCCGCTACCCCTGGCTTCGGCGGTGGAGCTGTCCCCGCCACCGGCGGACCAGCCGGCGACCGGCACGTAGTGGAGCGGCTGTGTTGCATCGCCGGTAGGCACCACGACGCCGGCTTCGGTCTCGAGGTCATCCCACTCGACGCCCGCATAGGCAGGAGCGGCCGCCGCCATTTCCTTGGCGACGATCTCCACCGAGCCGAACCCGAGCGGTTTGCCCAACCGGCGGGCCAGGTCGTCGAGGATCGACCAATCTGCCCGCGCTTGTCCTGGGGGTGCGACGACCTGATTGACCTTCTGCACCCGGCCTTCGAGGTTGGTGACGGAGCCGTCCTTCTCGGTGAAGGCGGCAGCCGGAAGGATCACATCGGCGAGGGCTGAGGAATCTGTGACGAACAGATCGATGGCAACGATGAACTCCGCCTCGCCGAGTGCGGCCGAGGCAAGTGCACCGTCGGGAACATCGCGAACGGGGTCGGCGCCCATCAACAGGAGGGCCTTAATGGCTCCATCGCGAACCCCCTGCAGAATGCCCTTCGCCCGACGGCCCACCGCATCCGGCAACTCGCCCCATACCGAAGCCAGCAACGCCCGTCCGGATTCGTCGTCTGCCGAGACGCGTCCCGGCAACAGCGTCGGCGCCAGACCCATGTCGAGGGCCCCGAACACGTTTGATCGCCTGGCCAGCACCAGCACGGACGAATCCGGGAGATCGCGGGCGAAGGCCGCCACCGCTTCGGCGAGACGCGGATCTTCTGTGTATCCGGTCCGACCGACCAGAGCCACGACCGGTCCCTCATTGAGCGCTTCTCGCGCCGCCGCGAACTCGCCCTCACCCGCCACGAGCTTGCGCAAGGTTTCCGCTCCCGCACCGGGCCGGTAGGTGAACTTGAAGGCGGCCCGGTCGTCGAGGCCGGTGCGTCGAGGGTGGACCACGATCAGCCTTGCTCCGAGCGTCTGGGCGGCCCGCCGCACGCGAAGGTACAACGTACCGTTCTCCTCCTTGAGGTCGGGGCCCCAGAGCAAGATCGCCTTGGCAGATTCCAGATCGTTGATCCGGCCGCGCCCGGCCACGGCGGCTAGGAACTGTGGATCGAGGCCGTCGTCCATCTGGGCGTCGACATGGTTGGAACCGACCGCGGTTCGCATGAACTTCGAGAGGGCATACGCGTCCTCATTCGTGCCACGGGCGCCCCCGAGAGCGGCCACTGATCCTCCGCCGTCGCGTTCGATGATGGCCGAGAGGCGCCCTGCGACGAGATCGAGTGCCTCGCTCCAGGACGCGACCCGATGCTCACCATCTTCGCCCTTGATGAGCGGGGTGGTAACCCGCCGATCAGAGCCGAGGAACTCGAACCCGAAGCGGCACTTGTCGCTCAGCCAACCGTGATTGGTGAAGTCGTTGTCGACCCCGTTGAAGCGAAGTACCTGATTCTGTGAGGAGTCGACCGAGATGTCACAACCGGTGGTGCAGTGCGTGCACGTACTGGCTGCTTTCTGGAGGTCCCAAGGACGCGCCCGGAAGCGGTAGGGGGCTGCCGTTAGCGCTCCGACCGGGCAGATCTGCACGGTGTTGCCGGAGAAGTACGAGGAGAAAGGTTCGTCCGGGAACGTCTGAATCTGATTGTTGGCGCCTCGATCCATGAACTCGATGAGCGGATCACCCGAAATCTCTTCGCTGAACCGCACGCACCTGGCACAGAGAATGCAGCGCTCCCGGTCCAGGAAGACGAGATCGGAGATCGGGATGGGCTTCTCGTAGTGACGCTTCTCCTCGACGAACCGACTCTCCCCTGGACCGCAGGCCATGGTCTGGTCCTGGAGTGGGCATTCGCCGCCGCGGTCACAGACGGGACAATCGAGCGGATGATTGATGAGGAGGAACTCGAGCATGCCCTCCTGCACTTTCTTGACCGTCTCCGACTTGGTGTGGACCACCAAGCCATCGTTGACCGACATCGTGCACGACGGCACCAGCATGGTTCCGCGCGGGGTTTCCACTTCGACCATGCACTGGCGGCACATGCCAACCGGTTCCATCCGGGGGTGGTAACAGAAATGCGGCACGTACGAGCCCGTGTCGAGACACGCCTGTATGAGCGTCTCCCCGGCCGGGACCCGGCGGTCCTCGCCGTCGACATTGATCGTGACCATTTCGGTCATTGCCCGAACCCCTTGATCGTGACCGGAACACGGTTCGCTCTGGCGATGTGCGCTTCGGCTTCGGGACGGAAGTACTCGAGCAGAGACTTGACGGCGCTGACGGCCGAAGGGCCAAGCGGGCAAATGGTCGTCTGCTTGGGGGGCCAGCCGACGCCGACCGAGATATTGTCCGATACGTCGTACAGCAGATCGAGATCGACGGCCCGGCCGCCCCCGTCGAGCATGCGCCGGAGGATCATGTCGAGCCAGGTGGTGCCCTCGCGGCACGGAGTGCACTGGCCGCAGGACTCCTCAGCGAAAAACCGCACGAGGCGCTCGGCCGCCGCCACCATATCCGTGGTTTCGTCCATCACAATGACCGCACCGGAGCCGAGCATGGACCCGCTCGAATCGGTGACCGACTTCGTGATCTCGAGATCGAGATGTTCGGAGGGAACAAACCACGGAGCCGAAGCACCGCCGGGAACCCAGGCTTTGAGCTCGTTGTCGTTCCGGATCCCGCCGGCGACGTCGTAGATCAGCTTTCGCCAGGTCATCCCGTGCGGCAACTCGTAGTTGCCGGGCTTCTGCACGTGACCGGAGACCGAGAAGAGGAAAGTCCCGGTGTCGACATCGTGTCCTAGCCCGCGATACCAATCGATCCCTCGCTCCACGATGTGGGGGAGATTCGAGATCGTCTCGACGTTGTTGACGATCGTCGGCAGCATGTAGAGACCCTTGGCGGCCGGGAAGAACGGTGGCTTCAGTCGTGGTTCACCGCGGCGGCCCTCGAGGCTGTTGAGTAACGCCGTCTCTTCGCCACAGATGTAGGCGCCGGCCCCGAGGTGGACGGTTATGTCGAGGTGATAGCCGGTGCCCATGACATCCCGGCCCAGGAACCCGCGTTCGTAGGCGTCGGCTACGGCTTGCTGGACACGGCGAGCCGGCTTGGGGTACTCACCCCGGATGTAGACGAACGCTTCGTGCACCTCGTTGGCAACCGCCGCGATGATCATGCCTTCGACCATCTGGTGCGGGTCACGCTCGAGCAGCTGACGGTCCTTGAACGTGCCCGGCTCGGACTCATCACCGTTGACCACTAGATACGCAGGACGAGCAGGAGCAAGGAACGACCACTTCATTCCGGCGGAGAACCCGGCACCACCGCGTCCAATCAGCCCGGAGCTCTTGACCAGTTCGACGAGCTCGTCGCGGGTCCGGCCGAGGGCGACCCGGGCTTGCTCGTACCCACCCGTCTCCAGGTAGCGGTCGATCGTGTGTGAATCGGCCGGGTGCTCGGTCATGCGCTTGAACAGAACGAGGGTCTGGTTCACGAAGCGCCCCCTTCGGAGGTGGCAGGTCGCGAGCCACTCGGTGCGAGTCGTCCCGGCTCCAGGGCCGGCGTGTTATGAGCTGCAGTGCCAAACGGGGGGAACGCCGGATATGGGCCGATCGCTCCGTTGTCTTCCTTGATCGCCCAGTCAAAGCTGCGCCTGCCGCCGAACAGGGTCTGCAGCTCATCGGCGTTGATGACCTCCGGCTTGGCATTGCGGAGCCATTCGATCATCTCTTTGGCCTTTGCCGGCGTGACCCCTTCGACCAGTTCATAGTTGACGAGACAGGCGGGAGCGCCACCGCAAGCACCGATGCACTCGGCGTGCTCGACGCCGATTTCGTCGTCGGCCTCGCCGGCCGGAATTCCGGCTGCTTCCTCGACGGCGTGCAGAACCTCATCGGCGCCGAGTAGGAAGCACGAGATAGAACTGCAGACTGAGACCAGGTACTTTCCCTGCGACTCCGTCTTGTACATGACGTAAAAGGAGGCGACGGACTGAACCTGGGCGGGAGTCAAACCGGTCAGCTCGGCCACATGGCGCATTCCCTCATCGGTGAGCCGGCCTTCTTCTCTCATTGCTATGTACAGCAGCGGCATGACGGCCGACCGCTTCTCCGGATAGCGAGCAATGATGTCGTTTGCCCGGGCGATGGTCTCGGCCGGCCAGCTCATGAGACCCTCTCAGGAACGGAGGTCAATTCACGGCTGCGAGCGAAGCGAGAAGTCTTCACCGGTCCACATCTCCCAGGACGGGATCGAGCGAGGCGATCGTGGCAACGGTGTCGGCGATGAGCGAATCGGCCATCATCACCGGAAGGCCTTGCAGATTGGCGAACGATGGTGTCCGCATATGCATCCGTAGGGGCCGGGATCCACCATCAGAGACGAGGTAGGCACCGAGTTCTCCCCGGGGTGACTCGATCGCCACGTACGCCTCACCCTCGGGAACCTGGAATCCCTCGGTGTAGATCTTGAAATGGTGAATCAGGGCTTCCATCGACTCGTCGATGCGAGCTCGCGGTGGCGGCGCCACCTTGCGATCGTCGGTCTTGTAGTCGCCTTCCGGCATTGATTCCGCCGCCTGCTTGACGATCGAGAGCGACTGCCAGATCTCCTCGACCCGGACCCGATAGCGGTCGTAGACGTCTCCTCGCTCGCCGACCGGTACCTCGAAGTGATAGTTCTCGATACCGGAATAGGGGAAAGCCTTGCGCAGATCCCAATCGCTCCCGGCGGCCCGGAGGGTCGGACCGGTCACGGAGTAAGCGAGGCACTCCTCGAGCGTGATGACTCCGACACCGATGGTGCGCCCCATCCAGATCGGGTTGGCTTTGAGGAGATCTTCGTACTCCAGCATCCGGGGTGGGACTTTGTCGAGGATGAACTCGATGTCTTCCTGCCAGTCGGGCGGAAGGTCGGCGGCGACGCCTCCCGGCCGGATGTAGTTGTGGTTCATGCGCAAGCCGGTCGTTTTCTCGAAGAAGGCGAGAATGCGCTCACGGTCCCTGAACCCGTACAACATCATCGAAAGTGCCCCGATATCCATGCCGTTGGTCGCCAGAGCGACCAGGTGGCTCGACACCCGGTTCAGTTCGGTCATCAGAACACGGATGGCCAGAGCGCGAGGTGGGATGTCGATCCCGAGCAACTTCTCAACGGCCAGCGAGAAGACGAGTTCGTTGTGGAAGGGTGCGAGGTAGTCCATCCGGGTGACGTTGGTGGGTCCCTGGAGCCAGGTGAGCTCCTCGCCGGTCTTCTCCATGCCGGTGTGCAGGTAGCCGATGATCGGCTTGGAACGACGGATGATCTCGCCCTCGAGTTCGATGTTGAGGCGCAGCACGCCGTGCGTCGAGGGATGCTGGGGGCCCATGTTGATGATCATCAACTCGTCTTCGGGGGCAACATCCTCGTCCAGGACCCGGTCATCGCCTACAACCAGGCCCTCTTGATCGAGGAGTCGAGCCGCGGTCTCGTGAGCCGCCATCTTCTGGGCACCCTCGTCGGTTGAGTCGACGAGCCAATCGGGCTCTTCGGTGCCGGTCAACCAGACGTCGACGTGGCGCTTGTCTCTGCGTTTTTGGTCGGTCATGTCATTGCACCTGATGAGAGTCTTTGAACTGCACCGGTACGGACCCCATCCCGAAGTCCTTGCGCAACGGATGTCCCTCCCACTCGTCCGGCATCAGGATGCGGGTCAGGTCTGGATGGCCGTCGAATACCAGACCGAACAGATCGAATGCTTCACGTTCGTAGAAGTTCGCTCCCGGGTATACACCAACCACCGATGGCACATGCACGTTTTCGACCGGGACCGGGGCACGGAGGCGGAGTCGGAGTTGGTGCTGCATCGACAACAAGTTGATGACCAGTTCGAACCGGGGGGATCTGCCTCGGAAGTAGTCGGTCACCGTCAGATCTGCCAGCAACTCGAATCCGGCATCCTTCGCCGCCTGGACGATGTCCAGCACCCGGTCCTTGGGAACCATGAACACATCCTGGCCGGTCGACAGGGTCCATTCGATGTCATCGAACTGCTCGGCGATCGCCCGTAGGACCGCCTGGTCGGGCAGTGTGCGGGAAGGAGTTTTCTCTTCTTGCACGTCGATTGCCTGATCATCTGTCATTAGTGAGCGATCTCCCCGCTCATGATCTTGTCGTGCAAGGTCAGAATCCCGTGCATCAGCGACTGCGGCCCGGGAGGGCAGCCGGGGATGTAGATGTCAACTGGCACTATCTGATCAACGCCCTGCACGAGTGCGTAGTTGTTGAACATTCCGCCGGTGGAGGCGCACGCACCCATCGAGATCACCCATTTGGGCTCCGGCATCTGGTCGTAGACCTGGCGAAGTACGGGCGCCATCTTCTGTGAGACCCGGCCGGCCACGATCATGAGGTCCGCCTGTCGTGGCGACGCCCTGAAGACCTCCATACCGAAGCGGGCAAGATCGTAGTGGCCGGCCCCGGTGGCCATCATCTCGATGGCGCAGCAGGCTAGACCGAAGGTGACGGTGAACATCGACCGGGTCTGGGCCCAGTGCCTCACCTTGTCGAGGTTGGCGAGCAGGAAGCCGGGTGGGTTGGCCGGGTGAGCCATCAGGCGGCTTCCTCGTCGACGACGGTCCCGACGGATACCTGGCGGGCGCGGCGGGGCACGTTCCAGTCGAGCGCGCCGCGTTTCCATACGTAGCCGAGGGTCTCGAGGACGAGCAGCGTGAAAATCCCCACGGAGGCGACACCGAACCAGCCGAGCTCACGGAAGTTCACAGCCCAGGCGAAGAGGAAGATGATCTCGATATCGAAGATGACGAAGAGCATCGCAACGAGATAGAACTTGACGGGAAAGCGCTGGACCGGCTCAACCTCTGGAACGATGCCGCACTCGTAGGGGGCAAGCTTCTCGGGAGTCGGGCGATTCGGAGAGACGAGACGAGAGAGAACGAGGGTGACGGCGGCGAATGCCATCACGAGCAGGAACATGAAAGCCACGGGCACGTATGCGGCCAGATCCAACGGAGCTCCTCTTCTTTCCCGCCGCAAGACTAGAGGTTCGGGTAGCACCACAAAAACCAAAGACGGGGCCGTAAGTCGCTTACCGGTGGGTCGCCTGTCACGAGTCGGCCCTCCCGGCAACTGTTCTCGCGCGGGAATCGAACCGTATAGGGTGCGATCCCCGCGCGAAAACGGTTCATCATGACGCAGCCGCCCCGAATCGCCATCTTCACGACCTCCGAGGGCACCCATCGGGAGGCGTTCACTCCTTCGCACTGGGCACTGGTGGCGTTCAACGGTCTGGTCTTCGGGTCTGCCTTTCTCTGGATGGCCCTCGGACTCCGATCGCTCACGCCGGGGGTGATCGCCTTCGGGAGAGTCGCACTGGGTGCCGGCGCGCTGGCCCTGTTCGCCAGGTCCCGCTCCCCCGTCGCCCGGGGCGACTGGAGTCGAATCGCCTTCCTCGGCGTCGTCGGACAGGCGGCGCCGGCATGGCTGTTCGCGGCGGCCGAAGAGCGGATCGCCTCGGCCGTCGCCGGGATGCTGGTCAGCGGCATCCCCATCGCCACCGCCACGGTTGCTGCGCTGTTGATGCGCAGGCTCCCGGGGATGCGCCAACGCATCGGCCTGGCAGTCGGCTTCTCCGGGATCGTTCTCCTATCGATTCCGACACTCGGAGGCGAGGTGGGTTCGGCACTTGGGATCGCCTACGTGCTGACGGCAGTCGTTTGCTACGGCGTCGCCAACAACCTCCTAGTGCCCCTCCAGCAACGCTACGGGGCGATGGCCGTGACGCTTCGCACCCTTTCCGTCGCCTCCGTGGCGCTCATCCCGATCGGATTCACCGGGCTCGCTCGTTCATCATTCGAATGGGTGCCCGTGCTGGCAGTAGTCATCCTCGGCGTCGTAGGGACCGGCGTTGCTAGGGCGACGCAGCTCGCCCTAGCCGGACGCGTCGGCGCCTCGCGCGGGTCGGTGGTCGCATACCTCGTACCGATCGTCGCTCTGGTCCTGGGCTTCCTGGTGCTGGCAGAGCGCGTCGAGCCGATCCAGCTGATAGGTGTCGTAGTCACCATCGGAGGCGCCTACCTGGTGAGTCGCGCCGAGCGCACCTGATTCACAATCGATCGCGCCGCATTTGCGCTCTATGACAACACCGTCGCCCGAAAACCGTTTCAAATGCGGGGGGCGGCCCTGACGATTCCTTCGAGCAGGCGGTACGCCTGGTCGCCGATCGATTTCTCCTCGGGCTCCAGCAAGTTGGCCATCACCTTGAGCACCCATTCCATCAGAGGCTTGGACCGCAATCCCGTATGGGTCAACGTCCGCATCACCAAAGGCTGCCCGATCGCCTTCACAAAGATTCGGGCCATCTTGTAGTAGTCGCCGTAGGTGTCCTGCAGAAACTGCGGATAGCGTTGCAGCAGGGAGAGGTCGTCGCCGGCCAGGGCAGCCGAAATGTGGTCGGCGGCGATCCGGCCCGTCTCGTAGGCATAGGAGATGCCTTCCCCGTTCCACGGGTTGATGGCCCCGGCTGCGTCGCCGGCGACGAGCCAGTTGGGCCCTGCCAGTGGCCCAACGGAGAGGGCCATCGTCAGCTTGCCGCCCCGCGGCTTGGTGAGCTGAGACGCCTCCGAGAGCTCCCAGTAGTCGGGAGCCGAACGAACGTAGGCCGCCATCATGTCGTTCGTGTTGACATGCTTCCAGCGTTTGAAGGTCGACAACAGCCCAACACCGACGTTGACGGTGCCGTCTCCGAGCGGAAACACCCACCCGTACCCCGGCATTGCAGCCCCGGTTTCATCCCGAATGTCGAGCTGACTCTCGAGGAAGCCATCGTCCGAACGAGGAGACGAGAAGTAGCCACGGGCAGCCAGGCCGAGCGGGTAGTCGCGCCGCCGGCTCGTCCCGAGGCTCCACCCGAACCGGCTCAACGATCCGTCGGCGACTACGACCACCTTCGGGTTGAGCACCTCGGTCTCGCCGTTGTGATTGAGCTCCACCCCGGTCAGGCGGCCGTCTTCGATCACAGGCGTAGCTTCGACCTGCTGCCGGATCGTCGCTCCCTGCTTCTCGACCAGCAGCGCCACCTGTTGATCGAGATCGGCCCGGCGAATCACCCCACCCCAATTCGGATAGATCGAATGGTCGGGCCATTCCATTTCGAGTTTGAGATTGTCTCCTGCATACGACCGCAAGCCGTGAACCCGGTGGAACTGTGGAACATCGAAATCGAACCCGAGCTCCTGCAACTGGAGGATCGCTCGCGGGGTGAGCCCGTCTCCGCAGGTCTTCTCCCGGGGGTAGGCCTTCTTCTCGACCAGCGTCACAGAATGGCCGGCACTCGCCAGCCAGAATGCGGCGGCAGAGCCAGCAGGCCCTCCGCCGACGACCACCACATCGGGAGCTGTCATCAGGGGCGGGAGCCTACCCGCCCCCCGGAGGGACCGTGAATTGCGGGATCTGGCCCTCAGGCGGGTAAATTCGATTTGTGAAGTCAGTCACAATCCCGCCGGCATCGGTCGCCCGACTCCCCCTCTATCTCTACGCACTCGAGACCCTCCAGTCTGAAGGGATGGGAACGATCTCATCTGAGATCCTGGCCAGTCGAGTCAACGTCAACGCCGCCAAGGTCCGAAAGGATCTGTCGTTCCTGGGCACCCACGGGGTACGGGGGGTTGGATACGACAGCGCGGTGCTGGGTCAGCAGATCCGGGAGGCGCTAGGCCTCACCCGGGACTTCGGTGTCGTGATCGTCGGCATCGGCAATCTCGGTGCTGCGCTGGCCAGCTACGACAACTTCGGCGCAGCCCGGTTCCACATCGTCGGGCTTTACGACACAAACCCCGAGAAAGTCGGGACCAGGATCGGCGACCTCGAGGTTCGCCACCTCCGCCACCTCGCAGCCGACGTCGCCGAGCATGACGTCGAGATCGGCATCATCACTACTCCGACTGCGGTTGCCCAGGAAGTCGCACAGCAACTCGAGGACTGTGGCATCCGGTCGATCTTGAACTTCGCGCAGACGGTGCTCCACCTGGACAACGCCGCCGTGCGCCGGGTCGATTTGTCGACCGAACTGCAGATCCTGGGCTACTACGTGCGCAACGACCGGGGGTAGCGAGCCTGCTGGCTATTGGCAATTGGCAATTGGCAATTGGCAATTGGCTCCGGATTACACCGTTGCGCTCGCCAGACAGATGACGAGTACACCTGAACCCGGACAGCAGTGAATCCGGGCGTTGGTGGTACCGAACTCAGCGCAACCCGCTAGGGGCTACTCGCGACGTTCTCGTCGTCGTCTTCGAGTCGATTGAGCGTCACCAGGAACCCGGCGAACAGGATCGCCGATACGACCATCCAGGTCATCGGGATCAACCGGATCTCCCAGGCGTTGAGGCCCTCGAAGTCGGCAGGTCGCGGCCCCCTGGGCGCATAGAGCACGAATAGCAGGCTGTTGATCGTCGCCCACCCAAACACACCGGAGCCGGCGATCAGGAACCCGAGACGTTTGCCAAGATTCGTGTAGAGAAGCAGGTACCCGCTGCCGAAGAACACCGCAAACGAGGCGGCGGTCAGAACGATCCCCGTGAAGGTCAGGTTGGCCGACAGGATCGAGCGAAACAGTTCGCGCATCTCAGAACCCCCGTAGCGTTTCGCCGCGCAGGTACTCAACCACCAGCTCGAGGTCTCTCTGGGTGAGGACCTTCCCGAATCCAGGCATGTATCCCCTGCCGACTCCGTTGACACCGTACGCCTTGCCGAGTTCGGATCCGTTGGCGATGAAATCGACCATGTCGTCCGCCGACTCGAACTGCACGTTCGCCCGACCGTTCCAGAGCGCCGGGCCCAACGCGCCCGATCCGGACTCCTCCGTGTAGGCGACCCCGGCGGAATACCCGGCCGTGTGGCAGCGGGCACAGTAGGAGTTGAACAAACCGACGGCGCGCTCTGCATCGTCGCGGTTGCCACCGAAGGTAACCGCGGCGATCTGCTCGACATCGACGGCCCACAGCTGGTTGTCCCGGGCAGCGACGAGGAAGTCGAGGCCGGATTGCGCCCTGGTCAGGAGCGGGCCTTGATTCTCGGCCGTTGTGCGGAGGTTGGTAGCCAACGAGGAGAGGGAGGAGACCGCAGTGCGAGCAGCCTGTAGGTCGGGCACACCGAGGGTCGACTCCGGGTTGCCCGGGTCCAGCAGAACCGGAGCGACCGTCGAGCCGCCGAAAGACAGGCCTGCCTCGGCCGCCGCGACGGTGACCGCCGCGATCTCGGTCTCCGCGACATCGGAAATACCGTCACCATCGGTATCGCGGCCCGTGTCGGCGGATTCGAGGGCAGCAACTGCGCGCTGCTCGAAACTCTCCGCCACCGTCAACAACTCGGGCGCGGCCTCGATTTCCGCGATCAGCGTCTCCTGCTCGGCCACCGACTGTTCGACGGTCGTTTCGGCGTTGGCGAGACGATTCAATGCCACGGTGACTCCGGTGTCTGCCTTGGAGAGAGCTTCTTCCTGGCTGATCTCGATTGAGGCGAGATAGGCGATGAGATCGTCGATCTGCTGATCGTTCATCGGGCCATTCCCCGCCAGGCCCCAGGCAGGCATCGGGCTATTGGCCCTGCCGTATACGAGCCAGAATCGCACTTCATCGGCCTCGTAACGGTAAAAGATGTCATCGAGGGCGGGAGCCGCCCAGCTCACGGAGATGTCGCTCCGCTTCTCGACGTAGGAGGCTGCTCCACCTACGAACCCGGGGCCGTGGCAGCTCTCGCAGGCGAACTCGGCAACGAGGTGCGAGCCGCGGGCGACCGCTTCTTCGTCGAAAGCGTCGACGAAGCTCTCCTGGCGGTTCTGCTCGGTGAGAAAGTAGAACGGGAGTGAGACGGCCAGGAACCCCGAGAAGACAACCGCGGCTGCCAGCCAGCGGTCGAGTCGCCGCGTCTCCAGATTCTCATCCGAGAGCGGCCGGCGGCGGTTGGGACCGGGGTCGGGATTCTCTTGCTTCTTCATTGTCACCGACAAGATGTAGGCAAGCCATGAGATCACGGCTGCCGAAACGATGGCAATGATGAGGCTTCCCGACACGTGCTACCCCGCGCTCTCGATGGCGATGCAGGAAGGCCCCTGCGGATACGACACCGACTTCTCCGGTGCCCGCGGCGACTCGATGATCTGCCCGGTCTTGATGATGAACCGATCGTTCTGCAGTTCGACCACGAAGCGATCGAGGTTGCGGGGCGCCGGTCCAGCCTCGTACTCCCCGGTGTAGTTGTATTTCGAACCATGGCACGGGCATTCGAAACCTTGCGATGTGTTGCACCAGGGGACCCGGCACCCCAGATGCACGCAACGTTGGAACAACGCCATGAAGCCACCGGCCGCCAGGCTCTTGTCGACGAATTGTGAGCCTGCCAGCTCCTCGTCGGTGATGGGAACGATGTAGGCCCGTGCATCCGGCCGAAATAGCGGCGTAATGGAACCGTCCGCCTGGAAGACCTGGGTGCGGATCTCGTCGATGGGGCCGGCATCGATGTCCGATCCGAATCCGCCTTTCAGGTTGGGCCAAATGAACGCAAGCATGCTGCCACCCATTGCTACCGAGAACGTTCCGAAGAGTGCCAGAGTCGCCCTGTTGAAGAACTGCCGCCTCGTCACGCCGGCCTCATCTGCCGAGACTTCTTCGATTCGGGCCACCTCAACCGGGCGGACGCCGGCCGGCTCGACGGGTGCCTCGACTTCGGCCCTGGCTTCTTCCTCGTCAGCCTCCACCACGGCTGGGGCGGCAGCCACCAACACCCTGGATCGATCCTCCCGGAGAGCGCGCCCGTCCATCCCCGCTCTCCAATCAGGACCGGCCTTTCGAGAGGCGATCGAAAAGGCCGCCAACGCGGCCAGCACCGCCACAGCGATGATCGCGACCAGGACAATCTGGGTAGCCGTCATTCGAAGTTGATCCAGTCTTTGAGGTCATCGAAGAAGATGCCGTCGGTCCACGGGTAGGTGAAGTTGAAGCCCCTTCCGCGGAACAACGTGCCGATGATCGTCAGTGTTGCTGCGCCCATGATGAAGAACGTATACATGAAGATGGCGAACTTGCGATCCGCCGGCTTGTTCGACGGGTTGCGGTCGAGGTAAGGGATAGCCATGAAGCCGAACAAACCGATGATCGTCGGCACGGTCACACCGGCGATCTGGGGATCGAAGTAGGTCAACAGTTCCTGGAGTCCGAGGAAATACCAGGGTGCTTTAGATGGATTGGGCGTGACGTTGGCGTTGGCCGCCTCCAGCAATGGCGCCTGAATCACAACCGACATGACGATTAGCAGTGCCGTTACCGCCAGCAGGGCAACAAACTCGATGAGGAGCAAGTGCGGCCAAGTGCTGACCTTGTCGCTCGGCTCAGCCTTGACCTGCTGGATTGCCCTGGCCTTGACCACGGTGAGCAAGCGCTGGGGCCGGACATCCTTGGGGATCGTGGCCGTGGCCGCAGCAGGGGCAGCAGACGGCGCCGCAGCTGCAGAGACTGCAGGTGCCACCGGTGCAGCCGCCGCCACCGCCGGAGCAGCAGGCACCGATTGCCCGGTCATCTCGGCCAGCACCACCGCCGGATCAACCCCCTTCGCCTTCGCCTTCGCCTCCACACTCCGCCTGAACAACTTCTCCGGCATACCGGCCGCACTCGCAGCCGCCGCCCAATCGAGTTCACCGGCACTCACCGCCGCAGCTGCAGAGACTGCCGGTGCCACCGGTGCAGCCGCCGCCACCGCCGGAGCAGCAGGCACCGATTGCCCGGTCATCTCGGCCAGCACCACCGCCG
>JARGFH010000034.1:0-6205 GCA_029210695.1 Acidimicrobiia bacterium | reverse complement strand
TTCGCCTTCGCCTCCACACTCCGCCTGAACAACTTCTCCGGCATACCGGCCGCACTCGCAGCCGCCGCCCAATCGAGTTCGCCGGCAGGACCTGCCACGGTTGGGGCGGGTGTAGGGGGGGCAGCCTCTGAAGCCGGCTCCATCGCAACTGCAACGGGTTCCACCACGGTTTCGACGCTCCCGCCGGTCATCTCAGCAAGGACGGCAACCGGATCGAGACCCCTGGCCTTTGCTTTGGCTTCTACGCTTCGCTTGAGCAGCGCCTCGGGCATACCCACTGCCAGCGCCGCCGCTGCGTAATCGATCTCGCCTCCGGCCCCGAGCAAGGGCACTGCCGGTGTATCTGCCACAGGAGCGCTCGGCGGTTCATTCTCGACCAGTGCTTCTACCGGAGCCTGCGATTCCGCCGGCGCCTTCTCCTCCTGCTTCTTGGCGGACGGCGGTATGACGAGTTCCTTCTCGCCCTTCAACTCCGCCACGGCATCAGCTTCCGGGACGCCCAGGACCCTGGCCCGGGCCGCCGCCTCGCGAGTGAGGAGATCGTCGGACAGCGTCGTCGGATGTTCTGGTTCGCCGTCGGTAGGAGCGTCCTCGACCCGTGGCGCCGAGGCGGTGCTCCCTACCGCAGCTCGCATCTCGGCCAGCACCTCATCGACGGGTACGCCCGTGGCGGCAGCTCGTGCTGCGGCAGATCGCCGGAGGAGTTCTTCTGGGATATCGACCAATGGAGCTCCTTACAGCGGGCCTGAGATGCCGCCGTCTTTGCGGACTCGCCAGAAATGTACGGCCATGAACACAACGATGATGAAGGGCAGGAAGAGCACGTGGAGGACATACCAGCGCAGCAATGTGTCGGCCGAGACATCGGCCGCCCCCAGTAATGCGAATCGCACTTGGTCGCCGAAGATCGGAACGAACCCGGCCATGTTGGTGCCGACCGTCACTGCCCAGCGGGCGAGCTGATCCCACGGAAGGAGATACCCGGTGAACGACAGCAACAAAGTTAGGAGCAACAGCACAACGCCGATCACCCAGTTGAACTCGCGAGGGGGCTTGTAGGCGCCGTGATAGAACACGCGGCTCATATGCAGGAACACGGTGAGAACCATGAGGTGAGCCCCCCACCGGTGCATGTTCCTGACCAGCGACCCGAAGGCGACGCTGGTCGAGAGGGCGGCCACATCGACGTAGGCGGCCTCGGCGGTCGGGCGGTAGTAGAACATGAGGAAGATGCCGGTAATCGTGAGCAGAATGAACAGAAAGAAGCTCAGGCCGCCCAAACAGAGCGTATAAGAGAGACGGACGCCGTGGCGCTTCACCTTCACCGGGTGCAAGTGATACAGCACGTTGTTCATCACCACGTACGACCGGTTCCTGGGACTATCTGTGTGGCCCTTCTTGAATGGTGATCCGGGCCGGAACACCGAGTCCCAGGCCTGACTGCTCGTTACGCGGTCGCCGAGTTCCGTCGCCTTCTCCTGCACCGTGTTCAGCAATCCAGTCTTGCCGTTCCCGTTCGCCACGTTCCGTACCTTCCCGTTACCAGCGGACGCCGTAGGCGTACCCGTTCTTGAAATCCCGCTGCCCTGTGTCGACTTTCCAGGGCGCCTCCAGGACGCCCGCTTCTCGCGCACTGTCTGAAACCGATCCCGCGAACTTGCCGAGGGTGATCACGTTCGTTGGACACCGATCGATACACAGTGCGCAACGGGTGCATGCCTCCTCATCAACCACGAAGAACCCGAAGGCGCCCTCTTCCTCTGACGGATCCTCGACTCCGAACGCCTCGTCGATAGCATCGAGCGAGAGGTAGTGAATGCACTTCCACGGGCAGATGTCAACGCATCCCTCGCAGAGAATGCACTCGGCCTGGTCGATATGGAGGAACTGCTTGGGGCGGACGGCCTTCTGAACGGTGTCGGTGTCCACGAGCGTCAACTGATAATCGTCGCGAAATGGAGGCGCTTCGATCCAGGCGTCCGTGCGGGCCATCAGCGCTCTCCCCTCGTGAGAGGCCGGCCGTACAGTGAAGTCTTCTCGACAATTACGGCCTTGGGTTTCGCTTTGCCCCAATCCTGGATCTTGAACGCGAAGACGATTGCAGCACCGAGCACCCCCAGGTTGTACCCACCGGAGATGGCATCCTTCACGGCAGCCCAACTGATCGATACATCGTTGCCAAGGACCAGCCAGGAGGGAATGGTGAGAGCGATTCGTTGTCTGGTCAGCTCCAGCGGTCCCTGGCTGAGATTGAGCCACTCCGACGGAACGATGCCGAAGATGATCACGAATTCGAGCCACGTCAGCAGCGCGGCAAACCCGGCCCTCGCCCAGGTCATCCTCTGATTGGCGACCCACAGGAGGAGAGCGCCGGCGATGGCGAGCTGCGAACCGGCCGCCGCGATGAGCTGGCCGCCGGTGGACCAGGGAACACAGCGCTCGGAGCCGAGCATGCAGCCGCGCGGGAACCAACCGAAATAGTCAACGCGCTCCCCTTCCGGAAACCCGGAGTAATGGGCGAACAGAACGCCGAAGGCGAGGAGGAAGAGCCCAACCGAGAACAGAGCGGAACCCAGCCGCCTCCTCTGCATGTCGTCGAGCTGACTAAGACGGTGCACTGCGATATCGCCCTCAAACTCGCTTCGGTGCCGGGGCAGGTCGACCCTAGCCGAGCACTTCCTTCCGGCAGCGGGACTTTAGTCGCCTCACAGCCAGACCGTGATCCGCCTGCTCGTCACGGATTCGGTCGTCGCCTGAGCCAATTGCCAATTGCCAATTGCTGCCGACGGTTCAACACATGTGACGATCGCGTCGCGCGTCCCCTGAGCGGCACCTACCCCGACCATCCATTAGTCTCTGGTCGCCACAACGACCTGAAGGGACCCGCGTTGGTCGCTGAGACGCACCACAACTCAGCCTCTTCGATCGACAGCGACCCGGTCGCTCGACGACACCTGTTGTTAGGGACAGCCTTCCTTCTCCTGGCAGGATTCCTCACGTTGGTGCAATTCATCAAGGGCGTCTTCCCGGCGTTCCTGGATGGGTTGGGGTTCTGGACGTACGGACGACTTCGTCCAATGGCCGCTGCCGTCACGATGTTCGGGTGGCTCACTCCGACACTGATCGGTGCTGCCTACTACCTCGTTCCTCGACTCGGTGGTTCCCCGCTCCGTTACAGAAGACTCGCCGGCTTGAACGTCTGGTACCTGGCCGGTGTCGTCCTCCTGGGCACGGGAGCCATAGGCCTTGGCGCGGGTGATGGCTTCGAGTTGTTCGAGTTCCCACAGTGGGCGGACTTTCTCCTGCTGGCGGGGCTCGTAGTCCCGGCGTTCGTCGTCACCGCAACGCTCAGATCCAGATCGAGAATTACCCCGCCCGCATCTCTGCTGTACACGGCCGCAGCAATTGTCTGGCTGCCCGTCATTGCCGGCGTGTCCAATCTCCCCGGTCTCAACCCGGTAGGTGTCTCTCTACTGTCTTCATTCACTACGGCAGCCTTCCACTATCTCTGGATCGTCGGCGCCGCGCTGGGCATCGCGCTCTACCTCATTCCAAAGCTGACGGAGGGACCGCTGTTCAGCGAACAGATCGCCCGCATCGGCTTCTGGACACTCGCCCTCGCAGGAGGGGCATCCGGATACTCCAGATTCACCCACGGTCCTGCACCTGACTGGCTCGAAACCTCAGCGATCGTGTTGGGTCTCGTACTCGTCGTGGTAGCCATCACGGCGTTCGTCAACGCCACCGCCACTGTGCGCGGCCGGTGGGACCTGGTGCGATCGTCGGTGCCCTTGCGTTTCGTGCTGGCCGCCACCGCTCTGCTACCGGTTCCGATCGCGCTCTCGGCCCTCGCCGGGTTCCGGTCGGTCGCCTCGATAGTCGGACTCACCGCATGGTGGGACGGAACGTCGTTCTTCCTCTTGTTCGGAATCGGAGGCTGGATTGCCGCCGCATTCATCTATGCCGCACTGCCGCGGATGCTCGGCCGGGATCTCTACGATGACCGCCTGGCCGAATGGCACCTCCGTCTCACCATGATCGGAGTGACGTCGACCTCGGTGTTCCTCTGGTTGACCGGTCTGGTTGCCGGGTTCACCTGGACGGGCGCAACGTACAGCGGCGCATACGTCAACACCGGAGACGGTTTCACCCAGACTCTCGACGCCATCTCCCTCCTGCGATCCCTCGCACTGGTCGGTGTTCTCATCACCTTCGTCGGTCAACTCGTGCACGGCTACGTCATCTACAGGACCATTACCTCTGGAACGCCGATCGCCCACGAGGTCCTCATTCCCGCGGAGGCCGAAGGTGAGTAAGGAAGTCGTCGACGTCCTCGCCGAGCGCTTCGGTGCTTCTGCCGCCCTGATTCAGCGCTCGGCGGCGGCGCGTGCCTCCGCCCAGGGAGCCGCTACCGAGGCTGTGCTGAACGCCTGGGCCGGCGGCAGTCCACCGCCGGCAGCCTCGACCCCGGCCGTCGTCGAAGCGCCCGAATCGATGGCGATCACTCCCGAACCCGTCGAGGTCGAGGCGACTGATCAGCCAGAGTCCGAAGAGGCCGTAGTGCGACCGGAACCGGAAGCCGTCCCGGCCGAAGCTCCACCGGCACCCACCCCGCTTGCGGCAGCCGTTCTCTCTGCGCCGGTCGCGATGGATGAGCCAGCGCCGATGCCGGGCGGGACACTCAGCTCGCTGCTCCTCGGCGCCATAGCCCTCTTCGCCATCATGTTCTTTGCCGCGGTCATCGCTCCCGCCTCGGCCGGCAATGCCCAGGTGCTCGATGCGGTGGATCCGATCGTTCTGTCGGCCGGCGCCGAACACGGCCGGGATGTCTATCTGGCTCAGGGTTGTGCGTTCTGCCACACCCAGCAGGTCCGGCCGGTGGTCACCGACGCCGACCTCGGGATCGTCACGCTGTCTGGGAGTCCGCTGGTCCCCGGTCTCCGGCGCAACGGACCAGATCTCACCCACATCGGATCCCGCCCGCCGACCGACGATCCTGTCTGGCTGACCGGTTATCTCGAGGATCCGGAGGCCCTCAGGGCCGGGAGCAAACATGCCTCGTTCGGATACCTGTCCGCCGGCGATATCGAGGACCTCGTCGACTATCTCCTGGAATCCAAGTGAGCAACGAACACATCACCACTCTCGCCGGGCAATATGGAGCATCCGAAGCGCTCATCCGCAGGTCGGCGGAGGCTCGCGCCGCCGCGACCGGATCGTCACCCGAAGAGATCCTGGCTGCCTGGACCGGTGGAGCACCTCCGCCGCAGCCTGCTGCAACTGAGCCGGCGGAGAGTATTCAGCCGTCTCGAGCTCCGTCTCCCGAGGAATCCCGCCCGGACGAAGCTCCCCCGAAGTTGGAGGAGCAACCACCAACCGCAGCGATTGCACAGCAGTCCGCTGAAGAGGCGCCGCCCATCACGCCCACCGCTGCCCACGTCATGGCTGAGACGGTCGGGCGCCGCTCGGCCTTCTCCCCCTGGATGGTGGCCGCCTTCCTGGTGATCCCACTCTTCGGATTGCTCTACCTGGTCGTGAACTCCAACGGAGTCGCCTGCGGTGACGGCGGCCGCCTCGAGGTGGCGTTTGATGGTTCCCTCGTGAACTGTGATGGCACTCCCTTCGAGGGCCGCGGGGGCGGCGGCGCGGAAGCTGCATCCTTGCTCGCCCTCGGCCAGGAGGTGTACACCGCCGGAGCGCAGTGTGCATCGTGTCACGGCGCCAACGGCCAGGGCGGCACCGGCCCGGCCATGGCGGGCGGGGCAGTGATCGTCACCTGGCCGACTTGTGACGACCACATCAAGTGGATCACCCTCGGCTCGGACGGTTGGAGCGTTGCCGTCGGCAGCACGTACGGCGCCGAGGCAAAACCCGTCCAGGGTGGTATGCCGGGCTTCGAAGCCGACCTCAGCGATGAAGAACTCCGCGCCGTCACCGCCTTCGAACGAATCCGCTTCGGAGGAGCGCCGGCCGAGGAGACGCTCATCGCCTGCGGCTTGATCGTCCCCGCAGAGGCCCCCTCCGATGCTCCGACCGAGCCTCCGGCTGGGGAGACCGGCAGCGGGGGCTAGAGACCAGGCCGTAGGCCGAGCCATAGGCCGTAGGCTATGAGCTGCCTACTGCCTACTGGGAGAGGCTCAGGACATCGTTGGCGGAAAGGCTCAGGACATCGTTGGCGTTTGATCACCCTGTCGGTCGTGTCGAG
>JARGFH010000033.1 GCA_029210695.1 Acidimicrobiia bacterium | reverse complement strand
ACCTGCGCGGTGTGGGCAGTAGCGATACCCAGATCGATCCCCACCAGCCTCCGATAGGCCACCTCATTCATGACCGTCTCCTCCTTCTGCACGAGCTTCTCCGACTTTCGGCCGCTCCTGGCAGAAGACACAAAACGCCACGGTCCCACGTTCCTCAGCCACGACACCACGCCGCGGATCCCACACATGTGCTGCAACTGGGGCCGAACTCGCCGGTCCGCCCCACTTCCCTCAATCGGGTCACCCGTGACGGGCCCGGCAAAGGCAAACAGACCAACGAGGCTCCCCGCCATCGAGCGGATCCCTCAGTGCGGTCAAAGGCGCCTCCACCCGGACCAGCCAGGATGCATCATGCACCCAGGACCCGGCAGTGATCAGCCACCGAAGTCACTTACATGTGCGGTGAATCCGGTGTGGTGTTGGGTTAACTCTGGTGGTGGGCGGTTCCGTCGTGGGCGTCGGCCTGGCCGTGGGGATCGACATGGATGAGTGCAGTGATCGGGAAGCTAAACCGATGATGTAGTGCGTGCTCGACATCGTGGGCGGTGTCGTGCCCCGCTTTGACCGTCACGGTGGCGTCGACCGAGATCGCGGCAGCGATGCGGAGCTGATGGCCGTGCCAGCGAACCCGCAGATCTGCTACATCCTCTACGCCGGCCACTGCGCGGATGGTCGCCTCGACCTCATCGACGATCTCCGGCTCAATCCCGTCTAGCACTCGACGCGTCATGCGCTTCGCCGATCTAGCCATCAGCCACAGGATGGCACCAGCAACGACGAAACCGGCGGCCGGATCGACCCACGCCGCGCCAAAGGCGGCCCCGATCCCAGCGGCAACCACCGCCAGGGAAGTCAACGCGTCGGTTCGGGCATGGCGACCATCGGTAATCAATGCCTCAGAGCCGATCGCGGTTCCCACTCTGATGCGATAGCGGGCGACGAGCTCATTTCCCAGCGCCCCGACGAAACCGGCTGTGATGACCCACGGGACGTTTAGCCATCTGATCTTTGTCAACGACCACGATTCCGGGCTGATCAAAGGCAACTCGACGATTACCAATGTCAAAGTATCCGAAGGCGGGTAGGTCGGTCACGCTGAAAGTGAGGTTTTCCAGGAGGAAGTGCCCGGCTCCCCCAGCTGGGCACTTCCGCGCCCGGAGTCAACCGGCCGGTGGCTCGGGGCCGCTGCCCGGCCATGATCTCAAACAGACATGCGGTGGCTAACCTCCCGGCGTGTTCCGTGTTCGCGCCGCCGCCGTTGTTCTCCTCGTGGTCACCGCCTCTTGTAGCGGCGCCGGGGTGTCCACCACATTGCCGCCGGACGCTCCGCTCTCAACCTCGACCACTTCCACCATTGCGCCGGACCCGTTGCTGCTGGCCATCGAGGACTTGACCGCGGTGACCGAAGATATCCGCCAACTCCAGTTCGTGGCACCTCCAAACGTCGTCCTCGTCACCGAAGCGGAACTGGCCGAACGGGTGCGCACGTTGATCGAAGACGAACTCGACCCGAACGAGACCCGTCGGGATGAACTGCTGCTCGTCGCCCTCGGCCTGATCGGGGCGGCTACGGACCTGGCCGATCTGTACACCGACCTCTACTCGGAGCAGGTCGCCGGGTTCTACGACGGAGAGACCGGTGAACTGGTCGTGCCGTTCGGCGACGGTGCGCTGTCGCAGTTGCAGCGGCTGACCCTGGTCCACGAACTCACCCATGCGCTCACCGACCAGCATTTCGGCTTTGCCGATCTCATCATCGACCTCGACGAGGCACAGAGGTTCGAAGAAATGGCGGCGTTCACGGCAGTGATTGAGGGAGACGCCACCCTCACCGAGACGTTGTATCTCGGTTCGCGCTCCCGGGACGATCAACTCGAAGTACTCGATGCCGCCATGGAGATCGAGACCGGAGTGTTCGACCGGACTCCCCGCTTCATCCAGGAACTCCTGCTGTTCCCCTACACCACCGGGTCGGATTTCGTCACGGCCGTGTGGGAGGTGGACGGATTCGAGGCCGTCAACGACCTCTATTCAGCGGCGCCGACCACAACCGAGCAGATCTACCACCCGGCCGACTTCATGGTCGGTGAGCCACCCAAGGAGGTGGAGACGGACAACTTCGTCCCGGCGGGGTACGGCATCTCCGAGACTTCGGTGTGGGGTCAGGCGGCATTCCGAGCGATGTTCGGTCAGGCACTCGACGATCAGACGGCCACTGCGGCCGCCGTCGGGTGGGGTGGCGACGAATATCGCCTGTTGTGGGATGGCGGTGGTGAGATCGTGTTCGATCTGGCCTACGTTGCCGACTCGTCGGTCGACGCAACAGAGATGTTCGAGACTCTGGTGGCGTTCGTCGTTCAGCAGATCGCCGGCGAGGTCGTTGACACCGACGACGGGTACCTCGAGGTGGCCGGTGAGGATTTCGCAGTCGTCCGCCTCGACGGGCCGACCATTCGATTCGTTGTTGCGACCGACCCAGAGGTTGGGGAAGGCTTCGTGGAGCAGTTGTTGCCATGAGCGGCGTGTTGGTTCTATGCGCCACCCCGATCGGGAATCTCGGCGACATGTCGCAACGGCTGATCGAAACACTTTGTTCCGCCGATGTCGTATTCGCCGAAGACACCCGCAGATCCCGGGTGCTCCTCGACGCGGCCGGGGCTGCCGTACCGATGCGGTCCTACTTCGCCGGCAATGAAACCAGTCGCCGGGATGAACTGGTGGACCGGCTCACCCGGGGAGAGACGGTGGCGCTCCTCACCGACGCAGGAATGCCGGGCATCTCCGACCCAGGCCTCTCGGCGGTGCGAGTGGCGGTGGAAGTCGGTGCACTGGTCACCGCCATTCCCGGACCCAGCGCAGCCACGATGGCCGTTGCCCTGAGTGGTTTGCCCTCGGAGCGGTTCGTATTCGAAGGGTTCTTGCCGCGCAAGGGCGCCGAGCGCCGCCGGCGCCTCGAGGCACTCGCCGGCGAGGAGCGGACGACGGTGTTGTTTGTCGCACCGTCCCGGCTGGCGGCGGATCTGGAAGATCTCGCGGCTGCGCTGGGCGCCGAACGGCCGATGGCGGTGCTGCGAGAGCTGACCAAACTGCACGAGGAGGTCTGGCGCGGCAGCCTCGGTGACGGCCTGGGCGAATGGTCGGCGCGGGAGGCCAGGGGCGAATTCACGATCGTGATCGGCGGGGCGACCGCGCCGGTTCCATCATTGGAAGAAGCAACGCGCATCGCCCGAGGGCTCATCGAGGCCGGGATGTCGTCGGCCGACGCAGCCCGGCGCGCCGCCGACGAAACGGGAGTGGCCCGACGTCTCATTTACGAGGCCGTTCACTCAGCGGAGAGCCGCTAGCGGACCTGACTGGTTGAGGATTCGCTAGGCGATTTCGCTCCGGCAGGTCGCGCAGAGGCCTTTGCCCTTGAACGCGCTGACGTCTTCGGTCGAACCGCAAAACGTGCACGTCGCTTCGAGTTTCTTGATGACGATGCTGTCACCGTCGACGGCGATTGTCAGGTAGTCGCCTTCTCGAATCTTGAAGAGCCGCCGGGTTTCGGCCGGGATGACGATGCGGCCGAGGTCATCGATTTTCCGGGTCATGCCTGTATCCATGGCACCTCACGATTGGTGTGGTGGCCGTCGCACCCTGCGCGGCGGCCGAGTCTTCCCCTCTCGGGGAAGTGTAGCCGACCACATGGCGGAGGCTTCCAACTTCTTCTGCACCACTACGCTCCCGTTGATGACATACCGTTGGGTTGACACCCACTGTCACCTGCAACTTGGCTCGCAGCCGGTGAGCGATCTGCTCGAACGCGCCGCCGAGGTGGCGTGGATCGTAGTTCCGGGAATCGACCTCGCTTCCACGGCCGCAGCCGAACACCTCGTCGAGCAGTATCCGGAGCGGCTCCTGTTCACGGCTGGTCTGCATCCCCACGACGCAGGCAAATGGCCGGAGGAGCGCGCCGGTCTCGCCGCCTTCTTCGAGAGGGCGGCGGCGGTGGGGGAGATCGGGCTCGACTTCTATCGGGATCTCTCGCCCCGTGACCAGCAGATACAGGCGTTTCGCGATCAGATCCGGGTGGGGCTCGAACTCGGAAAGCCGCTCGTCGTCCATGTTCGCGATGCGTTCAAGGAAGCGTTCCAGATAATCGACGAACTGGCGGCGGGGCGCCAGACCGTGCTGCATTGCTGGACGGGCGGACCGAAGTGGACGAAACGATTCATGGAACTGGGTGTGACCTTCTCGTTTGCCGGGCCGATCGCCTTTGAAACCGGTGACACGGTGCGCAGGGCCGCGGCCGTCGTCCCACCCGGCCGGGCACTGGTCGAGACCGACACTCCCTACCTCTCACCGCCCCCATTCCGCCACGAGGACAACGAGCCGGCCCGGGTTGCCCTGGTCGGGGCGGCCCTGGCGAAGGTATGGGGTCTCGAGGTCGACGAGGTGGCGCGCATCACCTCCACCACGGCTGCCGGGATCTTCAGGCCGTGACGGAACCACAAGGGCGGCGCGAAATGCGAGACCTGCTCGACAAACACGGTCTCTCGCCCAGGACCACGCTCGGACAGCACTTCCTCGCCGACCCCAACATCGTGCGGCGCATCGTTCGGCTGAGCGGGGTTGATGCCACCTCCAACGTGCTCGAGGTGGGAGCAGGAACCGGGACGCTCACTCGCGGGCTGGCCGCCACCGGCGCCCGGGTGGTCGCCTATGAGGTGGATTACCATCTGCGGCCGCTGCTCGAGGAATCGGTCGGCGACCTATCCAACGTGGAGATCCGGATGGAGGACGCTCGTAGCCTCGACGTTGCCGGTCTCGATGGGGAGTGGACGCTCGTGGCCAACCTCCCGTATCACGTCGGGACCCCGCTGGTCCTCGATTTCCTCCGCTTTGCACCGGCGATCCATACGTTCGTGGTGATGGTCCAGCGGGAAGTGGCCGACCGGATGACGGCGAATCCCGGCGGCAAGCAGTACGGCCTGCCAACGGTCGTTGTCAACCTGTACGCCGGCATCAAGATGGAGTTTACGGTCCCTCCTCACGTGTTTGTTCCTGCACCGCAGGTGGCCTCCGCAGTTATCCGAATCCAACGTCGGGATGAGGTCGACGAGCAAGCGGAGCGGGCCATCGAGTTGGCGGCGGCGGGGTTCTCGCAGCGCAGGAAGATGCTCAGGTCATCGTTGAAGGGAGCGGTGGACGATCCGATCGTCGCCTGTGAGGCCGCCGGAATTGATCCGACACAGCGCGCAGAGTCGTTGTCCACCGGGGACTGGCTGGCCCTGGCCAGGGTCTCCTCGTGAAGATCGAAACACCTGCCAAGGTCAACCTCAGCCTGCGGGTCCGCAGCCGTGCTGAGAGTGGCTATCACCCTTTGTTGTCGGTCGTCCAGGCGATCGAGCCGCTCGACACGCTGTTCTTCGAACCTGCCGACGATGACCTGCTCGACATCAGAGGCATTCGGCTACAGGTCGACGATGACAACCTCATATGGAAGGCAGTGCGGGCCGCAGTGCCCGACCGCAAGCGCGGCCTTCACATCAAGCTCGTCAAAGAAATCCCGACCGCGGCCGGCCTCGGCGGCGGCAGCTCCGATGCGGCGGCTGCCTTGCTGGCGATGGCGGCCCTCTTCACGGTCGAGGATCCGGCCGCGCTGGCGGCGGGAATCGGGGCCGACGTGCCGTTCTTCCTCGCCGGCGGGTTGGCGCGCATGGAGGGATACGGGGAGATCCTGACGGCCCTCACCCCGGCGGGCGGCTATCACCTGGCGCTGGTGGTTCCGCCGTTCGACCTGTCGACACCGGCCGTATACGACACATGGGATCGACTCGAACAACCACGGGGCTTCATGGTGGCCGGATCTGATCTGCCTCCGTCGTTGCGACCCCTCGGGCCGTTCGTGAACGATCTCTATCCGGCCGCGGTAGCGCTGGCTCCGCAGCTCGATGATTGGCGGGCCGAGCTGGCCGGACGCTGGAGCAGGCCGGTGCTGATGTCGGGGAGCGGGCCGTCGTTGTTCGGCTTCTTCGGCTCTGAAGAAGAGGCGCGTGAGGCTGTAGATCTCGTCCCGCCGGGTTCCCGATACGCCGGAGCGGCGGCCCCACTCCGCCACGGAGCCCGCCTGGTCGACGACGGGTAACATGACCCTGCCGTTAGCCGCCTCGGCGGCACTGCCCATGGGGGGTGGTGTAACTGGCAGCACGACGGGTTTTGGTCCCGTTAGTACGGGTTCGATTCCTGTCCCCCCAGCGAAAAGGAGGAAGCGCGCATGGGCGTGAGGGTGGCGATCTTGGCCGCCGGGCAAGGTACCCGGATGAAGTCGAGCCTTCCCAAAGTCATGCACCGGGTGGCCGGTCGCACGATGGTGGGGTGGGTCCTCGACGCCGTCGACGGCATCGGAGCCGACCACGTGACCGTGGTGGTTGCGCCGGACGCCGCCGAATTGCGCGCTTCCCTTCCCGTAACGGTTACCAGCTGTGTGCAAGATGAGCAGTTGGGAACCGGACACGCCACCCAGGTGGCGATCGACCATTTCGGCGATGTCGACGGCGAAGCAGTGCTCGTGCTGCCCGGCGACACGCCGCTGCTACGCACGGAAACCCTTCGGGAACTCCTGGACGTCCATCAGAAGGACCGACCGGCCGTTTCGATGTTGACCATGCGCCTTGCTGATCCGTCCGGGTACGGACGGGTGCTGCGAGAAGCCGGCGGCAACGTCACCGGGATCGTTGAGCATCGGGATGCCACCGCCGAGGAGTTGACCGTCGATGAAGTCAACTCCGGCATCTACGTTTTCGACGGAGCGAGTCTGACCCAGGCCCTCGGCAAGCTCGACCGCGACAACGCCCAGGGCGAGTACTACCTGCCGGACGTGCTGGCCCTGTTGGCCGCAGAGCACCTGCCCATCCGTGCTGTGCAAGTGGATCCGGTGGAGCTCTCAGGAGTCAACAGCCAGGCGCAACTGGCCGAAGTTGCGGCGTTGATGCGCCAGCGCATCAACGAGGGGTGGATGGACTCCGGCGTCTGGATGGCCGATCCCCGGCAGGTGTTCATCGACGCCACCGTTCAACTCGAAGCCGGAGTCAGGTTGTACCCCGGTGTCCATCTGGAGGGGGTTACCCGGGTGGGCGCCGGCGCACAGATCGGGCCGGACACCTACATCCAGGACGGCACGGTCGGACCGGGCGCCCATGTTTGGTACGCCGTCGTGCGCCAGGCCGAGATCGGCGCCGAGGCCGAAGTGGGACCCTACGTTTCGCTGCGGCCGGGAACCCTGTTGGGACCTCGCTCGAAGGCCGGCACTTTCGTCGAGATGAAGAACGCCGTCATCGGCGAGGGGTCGAAGGTTCCTCACCTCTCCTATATGGGTGACGTGGAAGTGGGCGTCGGCGCCAACGTCGGGGCAGGCACCATCACCGTGAACTACGACGGATACGACAAGCATCGCACCGTCATCAAAGACGGAGCCAGGGTCGGATCGGACACCATGCTGATTGCGCCGGTGACCATCGGTGAGGGCGCCTTCACCGCAGCCGGATCGGTCATCAGCAGCGACGTTGCCGACGGAGCCCTCGCCATCGAGCGCTCGCAGCAGAAGGAGATCCCGGGCTACGCTGACCGGCGGCGGGAAAGACACCGTCGCAAGCTCGAGGAGGGCTGATATGGAGGTCGTGAGCCGCAAACGGCTCATGCTGTTCACCGGGAGCGCCAATCCTGCCCTGGCAGAGGAGGTGGCCGAACTCCTCGGTGTGCGGCTGGGTGGCCTGGAACGGTTGGTGTTCGCCAACGGCGAGATCTATGTGCGGCCCACGGACAGCGTGCGCGGCACCGACTGCTTCATCCTGCAAAGCCACAGCGATCCGATCAACTTCCACATCATGGAGCAGTTGATCGCCATCGACGCCCTGAAGAGGGCGTCCGCCCGCCGGGTCACCGCGGTGGTGCCGTACTTCGGGTACTCCAGGCAAGACAAGAAGGTGCGGCCGCGTGAGTCCATCGCCGCCCGGCTGATGGGCGACATGTTCATGACCGCCGGGGCCAACCGGATCGCCTCCGTCGACCTCCATACCGGCCAGATCCAGGGGTTCATTCACAAACCGTTCGACCATCTCACCGCCCTCCCGGTCTTCACCGATTACCTGCGCGACCGACTCAAGGGCCCGACGACGGTCGTATCTCCCGACGCCGGCGGCGTGAAACGGGCCGAGAAATACGCAAGACAACTCGACGCCTATGTGGCCTTCATTCACAAGCGTCGCGAAGCCGACCTGCACAACGAATCCGAAGCGCTGGCAGTGATCGGCAAGGTCGAAGGTCGCCACGCCATCATTGTCGACGACATCATCGACACGGCCGGAACCGCCGTGAACGCGGTGAAGTTACTGAAGAGCAAGGGAGCGCTCAGCGTTTCGATCGCCGCTACCCACGGCATACTCTCCGGACCGGCCGTCGATCGGATCATGCACAGCGACATCGAGGAACTGGTGATCAGCAACACGATCCCGGCTCCGCCCGGCATCGAGTCCCTCGACAAAGTCCGTGTGCTCTCCATCGCCCCACTCCTGGCCGAGGCGATCCAGGCCATCTTCATGGAGAGTTCGGTCTCTCAGATCTTCCTGGGGGACAATCTGTAGTCGCTCCGGCAAGCCGGAGCGACGGTTCTAGTGGTCTGTCTGCTATTTGATGACCGGGGTAGGCAGTGCCACGAACCCTGCCACAGCGGGGATCGTCCGGCAGGAGACCAAGTCACCAAATCCGCGACGGACCACTAGGTTTTAGGCTTTAGGTTCTAGGTTTTCGCCCGGGCTAACGGCTAGACCGAGGGGGTCGCAGCTTGGATTCAGTTGTTCTCACAATTCACACCGGGGGACGCCGCGGTGCGTTTGATATCACCAGCGAGGTCTCAGAGTTCGCCGCCGGCCGCGGGGACGGACTCGTCTCGGTGTTCGTGCCGCACGCCACCGCCGGGGTAGCGATCATCGAGTCGGGAGCCGGCAGCGATCGTGATGTCATAGACGCCGTTGACGGTGTCCTGCCCCGCGACGACCGGTGGCGCCACCGCCACGGCTCGCCCGGCCACGGCGCCGATCACGTAATGCCTGCCTTCATTGCACCCAGCATCACCATTCCCGTTCTGGGCGGGATGCCGGCGCTGGGGGCCTGGCAGTCGGTCATGCTCATTGATCCCAACCAGGACAACGCGGAGCGGCGGATTCGCCTCAGCTGGATTCCCGGCTGAGGTCGACCACCTGCCACACACCGGCGACTCTCGCCAGCGGTACCTCTACCCGGAGCGTGTGCCCGCCGCCGGTGGTCACCGCAACGCCTGCCACGGCGGTATCCGCTTCCAGATGGAGGGTGAGGAGTTCCACGCCAGCGAACCCTCCTGCCGGCGCACTACCACCGATGGGAGCCGATCCGGTCAGATACCAGTCGAGATAAGCGGCCACAGCCTCCGCCGTGCCATCGTCCGACGGGGGCGCCTCCAGCGCGGGCGCCGGTACCGCGGCGACGGTCGGTGCCGCAATCGGAGCGGGGAGCCCGTCGGCCAGCAATCCGGCTCCGGGCCTGTCGATCACCCGGATCGCGAAGTGCCTGGGGTGCGACGGCGCAAATCCGCGCTCCGTTTGCTCGAGGACCTCTGCCCGGACTTCGACGGTCCAGCCCTCTTCGTGCGGGAAGAATCCCCGGACGGACACATTGGTCACGTAGAAGGCTCCTGGGCGCATGCCGATCAGCGATGGGGAGTAGCCGAGGAAGGGGGCGAGCGTCTCTTCGGATTCCTCTCCTGCCGCCGACAGATAGGTGTGCACGAAGCCCTCGGCGAACCCGGCCACGACGAGGGGTGGTGTGGCCGGGTTCGTCTGCCTCGGGACGATGACTGCCACCAGGAGGACGACTCCTGCCGTGATCGCAACACCGGACACAACCGCCGTCCGCTTCCAGGCGCTCTCCGGGCGCGAGCGCGCAGCAGGCACAGGGGCAGCAGGCGGTGGTGCAGGTGGAGGTTGCCGGTATTCCGGTTCAGGAGACCGTACGCCGATCACGGCGCCACCGGGGGAATCACCAGCACCTCTCCGGGGTAGATGAGGTCCGGGTCGCCTGAGATGAGCCTGTCACGGTTGGCAGCAATCAGCTCGACCCAGTACGTCGCAGTGGCGGCATCCGAGGGCGGGGTACCGGTGGTGAGGCGCAGTCGATGTTCGGCGATGGACCACAGGCTCTCCCCGACCTCCACCGCGTGGGTTTCGGATCCGTCGAACAACAGGTTGGCGGGGAGGGAGTCAACCGGTTCATGGTCGAGGAGATCAGTGGATGGATTCCCGGCCGGCGGTGGCGCTGCCGGGAGGGAGGCCCACGGCGGGACCACTGTCTGTGCATCGACGACCGGTTCCTCCGGCACGCCGGCCGGGGTCGGAATGTAAATCTGTTCGACGGGCGGCGGAACGGTCTGGACCATCGCCTGGGCCGGAGTGACGAGCGTGCCGACGGTCAGGCCGACCGCCAGGGTCCGGTCGACGAGACGGCGAACAACCGGGAGCGTTGCCCACTGCACCGCCCGAAGGGCGGCCTGAAGGTCCACCAGACGTGCACATACATACAGCACCGTCGACGCGAGCAGCCAGTACGCCAGCGTCAGGGTGAGGTAGCGAAGGCCTGAGGCGACGGCGTCGTCGAGGCGGGTGGTCGGGGCCGGCAGGTCCGTCCACCGGATACCGAATCCCGGCCTGGAACCGAGTCTGTGGAGTGCGCTGATTGCGAACCCTTCGAAGGCCAGGAGCGCCGCGAGTTTTCTATGCATCATGAGATGATGATATCTCTACCTAAAGCCGCTCGTCAACTCTTGACATATCTTATCTATCACTATACGGTGACGAGAAGCGCCACCAAGGTGCTGATCGAGAAAGGGATGCGATATGGCAACGTTTGTTGGGGGCAACCTCGAGCAGTTGGTGACACTCACCACCACCTTTTCCAGAGAGGCCGACCAGGTCGAGCGGCTGAACCGATCGATCGACGCAAATCTGGCGCAGACGCAGTGGACGGGTCTCGTCGCCGACGAGTTCCGGCGGCGATGGCACGAGGAGTTCCAGCCGATGCTGGTCAACCTCCAGGAGGCACTGCTCGAAGCGTCGCATGTCGTCGCCGCCCGGCGGGACGCCATCGATCAGGCAACCAACCTCTACGGGGCCTGATGGCCGGGGCGGACTCGCTCGAGTTGGCCGCCGCACGCTTGCGGGTGGAGTCGAATCGTCTCGAAGACGCGATCGCTTCGTATCTGGAACCGTCCCTGTTGCAGCTGCCCGAGGTGTGGATCGGGCCGGCCGCAGATCAGCTGGAGAGGGACCTGCTGAGCCACCGGTTGGTCCTGCGCGGTGTCGCCCGGGGGTTGCGCGCCGGGGCGAGCCGGCTCGAATGGGAGGCTGCCGGGATCCGGGCCGCGGCGGCCGCAGGCGCCGGCCTTGAAGGAGTAGCCGGTGCGCTTTGAGGTCGATGGACGTGCTTTCGACGTCGACGTTGCACCGGATGCTCCACTAGGGACGGTCGCCGCCCTGGTGAACGGAGAGGGTGACCTCCTCGTCGAGGGTTTGCGCATCGATCCGGCGCTTGCGATCGGCGCGATGTGGGACGGGTCCCGGCTGGATCGTGGCGGGGAGGCCGATGGGCAAGAGGCAGTGATCGGGAAGACCGGCGTGGTCGAACTCGTCGGGCAATCGGGAATCGATGCCGGGGGCCGCTGGCGTCTCGCCCCTGGTGGATACGACCTCACCCGACGAGGCGGGCCGCAGGTGTTCGTAGATGACCGGGGCATGGTCACCGTTCACCGTGTGGATGGGTCAGATGATGTGTACCAGGTTGGAGTGGGGCAGACGTTCCGCGCCGGCGGGACGAGGTGGCTGATCAAGGCGCCGGGGTCAATAGAGCGACGGGTTGAGCCTGTACGCGGACGCCGCTCCTTCAACCGCCCACCTCGGCAACTCGCCAAGTCGCCGGAGCAAGCTATCGATGTCCCGGCTGCCCCTGCAGAACCGGCCGCCCGGGCTCGAATGGGATGGGCCATGCTGGCCGGCCCGGCCCTGATGGGAGCGATCATGGCGTTGGTCTTCCGGCCGATCATGGCGGTGATTGCGCTGGTTGGTCCGTTGATGATGACGATTGCGCTGGTTGAGGACCGCCTGCGCCTCCGAAAGGGCCGCCGCCGGAACGCGGCGGCATGGGCCGCCGATCTCGCCGTATTCGATGATGCGCTCGAACGGGCCGCCCGAAACGAGATCGAGCGGCGGTTTGACCGCCATCCGTGCGTCCCCGACCTTGTGCGAGGCGCGATAGAAATGGAACCTGTTCTCTGGGAACGCCGCCGCCACCATCCCGACTATTTGCGGCTGTCGATCGGCATGGGACGGACCTGGTGGGAGCCCCCCGTTCGGTCTCCATCCGGCG
This sequence comes from Acidimicrobiia bacterium, assembly GCA_029210695.1. Taxonomy (NCBI): domain Bacteria; kingdom Bacillati; phylum Actinomycetota; class Acidimicrobiia; species Acidimicrobiia bacterium. Next base: position 29,678 of record JARGFH010000033.1, on the reverse strand, counting down.
GCGACCCGACGGTGGAAGCAGTGATCGAACGGCGATCGCTACTCCCGAACGGACCGGTGGAGGTCGGACTGGAGGCCGGGACCATGATTGGAGTCGCCGGCGACCGACCGGGAGCCCTGGCGATGGTGCGGGCTCTTCTTCTGCGACTGGTGACGCACCACGGTCCGGCCGACGTTCGCCTGGCGATCATCACGGGCACCACGACCGATTGGGAATGGTGCTCGTGGCTACCGCACACCAGGCTGGATGGCTCCTCGGGGCGCTACCGCCTCGGTGCGGACCCGGACGACATCGAATCAGTCATGGCAAGCCTCACCCAGGCAAGCGAGGCTGACCTGGTTGTGGTGTTCGATGGCGGAGGAATGGATCCACAGCTCCGCGCCCGGCTGGCGGCGCTCGTTGATGATGGGACGGTCTCGGCAGTGGTAGTTGAGGCTGCGCCGGTGGAGCTTCCCGGGTCGTGCGAAACAGTGGTGACGATCTCCGGAGCCTTCGGCGTGCTCACACATCCTGCCGGCGGCGGAACGAAGGTCGAGTTTGCTATCGACGGCGTGCAGCCGGACGTGGCCGGACTGGTCGCCCGACAACTGTACGCGCTGGACGACCCGGAAGAAGCATCCGAGGGTGGACGCCTCCCGGCCGGGGTCACGATGCAAGCACTCGTCGGTCTTCCGGTGGACACTCCGGAAGTGATCGCCCGGTGGACCGATCCGCCGGAAGGCCTTCTTGCCGCTCTTGGTCTGACCGAGAACGGCCTGATGGCTCTCGACCTCGTTGCGGACGGGCCGCACGGGCTGATCGCCGGGACAACGGGTTCCGGGAAGAGCGAGTTGCTCCGTTCTCTGATCACATCGCTGGCCATGAACTACGGACCTGATCGCGTGACCTTCGCCCTCATCGATTACAAGGGCGGCAGCGCCTTCGACGCCTGCGCGGCCCTCCCGCACGTCCTCGGACTGGTTACCGATCTCGACCGCCGGCTCGGGAAACGGGCCCTCCAGAGTCTCGAGGCCGAACTGCGACATCGCGAGGAAGTCCTGCGCGCTGCCGGGGCAGAGGACGTCGATTCGTATCATCGCCTGGGCGAAGCCGCGCCTTTGCCGCGTCTCGTCGTCATCGTCGATGAGTTCGCCGCCCTGGCCGGGGACATCCCGGAGTTCGTTCCATCGCTCGTCGACATCGCCCGTCGAGGACGCTCGCTCGGTGTGCATCTGATCCTGGCGACGCAGCGTCCCGCCGGCGTCGTTGGTGATGCAATCCGCGCCAACACCAACCTGCGCGTGGCGCTGCGGGTGCAGACGGTCGCAGACTCGCGTGACGTGATCGACGATCCGGTGGCTGCCCGACTTCCCCGCCGGTTCCCTGGTCGCGGAGTGCTGCGTCTCGGCCCGGGCGAGTTGGTGCCCTTCCAGACGGCCAGGATCAGCGGAGGTGATCGTCCGGGCGCCGGCGATCTTCCCATCGCCGTTCCGGTCCGGTTCGGCTGGGAACCGGTGGCGGTTGCGCAGGAGCAGGAGCTCGCCTCATCACCGAGCGAACTCGAACGGTTTTCGGCGTTGGCGTCGGCAGCGGTCCGCGTGCTTGGATGGCAACCGCCACGAGCACCGTGGGCTCCGCCGCTCCCCGACGCGCTCGAGCTGGGAGGGTCGGATCGGGGCACCGGAGTGTTCGGCCTGGTCGATGAACCCGATCGGCAACGAGTCGGTGACCTCGTCTGGAACCCCGGCGACGGTGGTTTGCTCTCCTTTGGAGTCGAGGGCTCGGGTGCGTCGGATGCCATCGTGTCCTGCGCCTTCGCGCTCGCGCTCGCCACCGACCCGGGCGGGCTGCACATCTACGGCCTGGATGGTGGGGGAGGGTCGCTCGCCGACCTCGAGGAATGGCCTCACGTTGGGGGGATCGCCCGCATTGCCGATCGCGAGCGGGTGGTCCGGGTTGTCAGGCGACTGGATAGCCTGCTCGAGGATCGACGTCGGGGAGGGGCGCGCCAAAGCATGGTCCTCGTGATTGTGGAACGGCTGGGGATCGTGCTGAGCGCCTTCGATGGTCCCGGCGACCTCGACATACGTGAAGCCTTGATCAGAGTGATGGTGGAGGGCCCCGCCTTCGGGATCTTCCCCTTCGTATCGGCGTTGCGTCCCGGGGCGGTTCCGTCTGCCGTTGCCTCCTCGATCGGGCCGCGATTGTGTTTCCGCCTCGCCGATCCAGTCGAGTACGCGGCTGCCGGTGTGACACCGCGCGACGTTCCGGACCTGGTGCGAGGGCGCGGTTTCGATGCGGCCGGCCGGATGGTCCAGGTCGGACGGCCATCGCCGGCGGAAACCCGCCGGCTTCTGGACATGCAGCCGAACGGTACTCCTCCGGAACGAATCGGTATCTTGCCCCACCGGGTTCCCCTCGAAGCCCTGTCGCACCACCCGGGCGCAGCCGGCGAGGGCAGATTCCTGCCGGTGGGACTCGGCGATCGCGACCTGGCCCCGATCGGGTTTCGAATGCATGCCGGCGATCACGTGCTGGTCGCCGGTCCGGCCAGAAGTGGAAGAACGACGGCACTTGCCTCGATGGCTCGTCTGGCGGCAACCGCTGATCCCGACCTGGAGGTTGTCGCCTTGGCCGGGCCGGGATCGATGCTCTGTGAGGTGGCCGGAACCTGCTGCGGGTCCGTCGATGAGCTCCTGGAAGCCGTGCGCGACCGGTCGGAACCAACCCTGGTTGTCATCGACGATGCCGAACGGATCGAGCATCCGGAGCTGAACGCCCTCCTCACCCGGCCTCGAGACGAGTTCTACGTGATCGCGGCCGGAAGAGCAGACGCGCTACGGGGCCTCTATCAACATTGGACCAGGGACATCCGCCGCTGCCGGCTGGGGGTGTCGTTGCGACCCGACCCCGATCTGGACGGAGAGTTGTGGCAGACGCGTTTCCCACGTCGGGGTCCATCTTTCCACCTCCCGGGGCGCGGTTATCTGGTGCAGGGGGGAGATATCGAGGTCGTGCAGGTGGCTACTTCCTGAGTGCCGGACGGTACGATGGTGATTCCGGCAAACAAGGAGACTACGTGCGCGTTCGCATCGGCATCAGTGAAAGCAGGGAGATCGAGCTCGACGTCGAGGATGCGGGACCGTTCAAGAAAGAGGTCGAGGCCGCTTTCGTGGAGGGTTCATCGCGCGTTCTCTGGGTAGTGGATACGAAGGGGCGGTCGGTCGGGATCCCGGTGCGCAAGATCGCCTACGTCGAGATGGAGGGGACGAAGGACCGGCCGAATGTCGGCTTCGGCGGCGACTGAGCCCATCTTCGGATTTTCTCCGCAATGCAATGACTTGTGACGCGCCACAGTATTGCCGAGAAAACAGGAGAATTGGAGAGGCCGGCGGGTTGCGCCGGCCTCTCTGTCGAGATTCGGTGTCGTTAGCTTGCGCGGCGGCGGCGCTCCGCCAACCAGCGCTTCCGCAGGCGACGACGCTCGTCTTCGGCGTAGCCGCCCCACACGCCGGACTCCTGATTGGACTGGAGGGCGTACTGGAGGCAGTCTTCCTGCACCGAACAGGCGGCACAGATAGTTTTGGCGGAAGCGATCTGATCGAGGGCAAGGCCCGTGGTCCCGATAGGGAAGAACAATGTCGGATCAGAATCGCGACACGAGGCGAGAGTTCGCCATTCGGTTGCGATTGTTTGGGTGAGCACTGAGGTCTCCTGGATGTTTGTGACGTTTTTCACAAGTAGCGTGGAAACTGTAACGGCCGCGCGCCGGGTCCACAAGGGGTAATTTCGGAAAACACATGAAACTGCAAGAATCCAATAATACCCAGGTTGGCGGCCATCGTGGGCTTCCACTGGTCTATCCCGATAATACGCTCGAAGGCATCACTGCCGCGGCGAAAGTGGCCGATTTCATTGAACTGGATGTCCGGAGGTCGGCCGACGGGCAGATGGTGCTCTCCCACGATCCTGCGTTACAAGACACCACGATCCATGATCACACCTGGGAGGAGCTCCGAAATATCGATCTCGGCGGGGGCTACCACCCGGCGTTACTCGAGTTCGTTCTGAACGCCCTTCCCAACACCCCACTCGACATCGAGATCAAGAACTCACCGCTGCAACCCGGCTTTGATCCCGGCGGCGAGGTCGCGGTCGAGGTGGCGGCTTGTGCCAGACCTTTTGACGTCGTCACCTGTTTCTTCTGGCCGACCATGGATATCGTGAAGCTGGCCCTGCCCCACGTCCGCACCGGTCTTCTGGTCGACGAGGGTGGCTCGTTGACAGACGCTATTGAGGCAGCCGTCGCCACCGGACACGAGGTGGTCGCCCCTCACTTCAGTCTCCTCATCAACTCGGGGAGCCGGCCAATAGATCAGGCGCACGAAGCCGGCCTCGAGGTCGTGACCTGGACGGTGAACGATGCCGCCGTCGCCGCCCGCCTGGTCGGAGACGGCGTTGGTGGCATCATCAGCGATGACCCTGAACGAATCCAGCGGGAGCAATAATGAGCATTCAACAGGAACTCGCAGAAGAACTGAAGGACGCCCTTCGGGCTGGTGACGGTCCACGCAAGAACGTGATTCGCGCCGTCCAGACTGAGGCTGCCCGTGCCAAGAGCGAGCCGGGCTTCGCCGGCGAAACCGACGATTCCTTCTATCAAGCCGTCATCGCCTCATTCGTCAAGAAGATGGACAAGTCGCGGCTCGAATACGCGGCCCTCGGCGAACGCGGCGAGCAGATGGCCGGACGCCTCGGATTCGAGGTCGAGTATCTGGGTCGCTGGCTCCCGAAGATGCTCGATGAGGCGGCCACACTCGAGTTGGTCAAGGGCGCCATCACCGAGCTGTCCGCTACCGAGCCCAAGGAAGCCGGCAAGGTGGTCGGATTCCTCATGAAGTCACACAAAGGTGAGGTCGACGGCGCACTCGTCAACCGCCTGGTGCGTGCCGAACTCGAGTGACGCTTCCGACGTACTCTCCCATGCTGGCCATGCCGTGGCGGGAACCGTTTTCCGACCCCGGGTGGGTGTTTGAGGCCAAATGGGATGGTGTACGGACGGTGCTGGGTTGGGACGGAACGGCGGTCCGGGCGGGGAGCCGTACCGGCAACGACCTGCTGCCGGCCTTCCCGGAACTGTCTGCCTTCCGGTGGCCGCGTCCCGGACTGATCGACGGCGAGATCGTCGCCTTCGACTCGACCGGGGTGCCGTCGTTCGAACTGCTCCAATCGCGCATTGGAGCGACGGGCCGGCAGGCGGGCGCTATGGCTCGATCGGTCCCGATCTCCGTGCTGGCTTTCGACGTGCTCTACGACGGCGAACCCTTGTTGACGCACCCGCTCGAGGATCGGACCGGACGGCTGTCGCAGATCGAACCGGGTCTGGTGGTTGTCTCCGCCCAGACCGCCGGCGACGGCGTCGAGTTGTTCGAAGCCGTCCGGGCCTCGGCGATGGAAGGCATCGTCGCCAAACGGCTGGGTTCCCGCTATCGACCGGGGGTCCGGTCGCCCGACTGGCGGAAGGTCGCCGTGATCAATCGCCTCCGGGCCGTCGTCGGCGGCTTCGTGCCGGGAGAGGGCGGACGGGCGAGCAGCTTCGGGAGCCTGCTGCTCGGGCTCTTCGATGGGGAGGCACTTCGCTACATCGGTCGGGTCGGCACCGGGTTCGATGATCGAGCGCTCGAAGCCATCCGCAGCGCGCTGGACGACCTGCAGGCCACCCGATCGCCATTCGACGGGGCAGGCGACCCGGGCCAGGCGCGGTGGGTCCATCCGGGATTGGTGGCGCGTATCACATTCAAGAACTGGACAGTTGCCGGCCGGCTCCGCGCCCCGGTCTTCGAAGGGATCGACCTGGTCGATCCGAATGCGGTTACCTGGCTGGCAGAAGGCCCAGCCTCAGAGGGCGCGCTCGAGTAACTCCGCAACATACGCCGACCGGTTCATCCCGAGTTCCCGGGCGGCTTGGTCGATTTGAGCCAGCGCCTCTTCCCCGATGTTGAGCGGCACCTGGGTTCGGCCCGGTGGTCGACGCCGACGTGGAGCGACAACCTTCAGCGTACCCAGGCGGCGCGCGGCCGTCCGCTGGTCTCGAAGTGGCCCGGCGTGATCCACCAGAGCATTGAGGATGATGTCGATGTAGTAGGTCGCATCCCGCCGAGTCACCGCCTTGAGCTCGCTCGCCAGCGTCGTGGGCAGCGAGAGCGTGATACGACGGGTCTGGCTCTTTCGGGTGGACGGAGCCGGCAGGCGAGTTCGCTTCTTCGGAGCGCGGGGCGACCGGGGGGAGGGCGTCTCGCCGGCGGCCGGGGGATGAGCCTCGGGCGCCTGCGCAGGTTGCGGTGCTGGCTGTGACTTCGCCCCGAAGCCGCTCAGGTCGCGTCTGCGGCTCATGACCCGGCCCATGGGTCGCCGTCGACCACCGCAAATGGCCGGGGCGGTTCCTTCAATCCGATCCGGGTCAGGATCTCACGAGTCAGGTTTTCGTAATCCTCTGCCAGACCATCCGCCGCAGACGAGAACTGTTCAACCGGCCGGCCGGCTCGCGCCGCTTTGATGCGCTCACCCACGGTCACGGTCCGTTGCTGGTGATCGGCCTGCTTCTGGTACTCGTGGCTAAGGATCCCGCGCCGTCTCATATCGAAGGCGCCGCGTTCGGATCGACGAATAACGGCTTCGAAGATCAGCCGGGGATCTCCGAGTTCGGACTCGAGGGACTTGCGGACCTCTCGCCGGATGAGCTTGCCGGCCAGGCTGAAATCGAAGAGGGCGACACCGAGCAATTCGAGGCCGGGGTTGTCGACCGTTCGGACTCCGCCGAACTGCCGGGCCATGAGTTCGAGACCGTCGAGTGACCCGTCGTCGTATTTGACGGGAATGACCAACCAGTGCCCGGCGGTGAGCGCGGCGTCAACCATGATTCCGCCGGCCGGAGGGCAGTCCATCACGATCAGGTCGTAGTTCCCGGCGAGCGGTTCGAGTGCGTAGCGCAGCGCGTGGCGCCCGCCGGAAGGATCGAGGGAGAGAGCGGTGATGAGCTCCGGCGTCGCCGGGCCGGCCGGGATGGCATCGAGACCAGGTCGAACGTCACGAAGAGGAGTCAGAGGTGCACCGAAGGCAACGGCATCGCGCAGGCCGGCACCCCCATCGTCGAGGCCGCGCTGCTTGAACCCGAGGTCGGATCCAAGGTTGCCCTGGGGATCGAGATCGACTGCCAGGACCCGCCACCCGGCGGCGGAGGCCATCCCGGCGACATTGGCGACGATGGTGGTCTTGCCGACGCCGCCCTTGCCATTGGCGACCACCAGCCCGTTCGAAAGCATCAGGGCAGTGTAGCACCAATACGTATACATTACATATACATCACAGATACACCGTTCTCGGCCATGCGTATGGCCTATTCGCCTATTGCCCTTCTAGCTGGCTGCTCGTTTGGCTTTGGTGGCCTCGACGCTTGCCTTGAGGGCTTCGAGGAGATCGATCACCTTGGTCGGCTCCGGCGACTCCGGTGCGATTATCTCTTCGCCTTCGATCTTCTTCTGGGCGAGTTCCTCGATGGATTCACGGGTGTGGTCGGTCCACTCGGCGGGGTCGAAATCCCGGGAGAGGTTCTCGATGATCATGTTGGCCATCTTGGCCTCTTCTTCCCTGACCTCCACCGCGGTGTCGAGTTCCTCGAACCGGGCCTCCCTGATCTCGTCCGGCCAATACATCGTCTCGAGAACCAGCACACCGTTGTTGGGGCGGACCGTGGCCATGTACTGTTTGTCGCGCAGTGCCACTCTGGCGAGACCGATCTTCCCCGAAGCGGCCAGTGCCTCCAGGAGGATGTGATAGGCCTTGACGCCTGTTTGTTCCGGAGCGAGGTAGTACGAGGACTTGTAATACATCGGGTCGATCTCCGACTGGTCCACGAATTGCACGACGTCGACCGCCTTGGCGGCCCCTTTGGCCGTAGCCGACTGGAGCTCTTCGTCGGTGAACACAACGTAGCGACCTTTTTCGATCTCAAAGCCACGCACGATGTCGTCCCAGACCACCTCCTGGCCGTCCGCTTCGGCGACGCGTTTGTACTTGATCGGACTGCCGTCGGTTTGCCGGAGCATCTTGAACTTCGGTGTCCGATTTTCGGTGGCCGAGTAGAGGCCAACCGGAATGGTGACTAGGCCGAAGCTGATGGCCCCCTTCCAGATCGATCGCATGGTTTCGATTCTACGTCGCGAGTAGCCCTGGGCGCTAGGGACTAGTCATTGTGAGCACGTGTGGGATGGCACTCCAGAGGCGCGTCCGGCGGTTCGATGAATACCCATGGCAGTGCAGGAAACCAACGTTGAGCTAATTCCATTTTTCGCGTCGAGCGTGTTCGATATCCGTCGGTCGGGCGGGGCAGTCGGCCCGGCCAGCCCCTCGAGCATGAAGGCGCTCCACAGCCGCAACGGAGCAGGTACGTGAACATCGCCGATCTCAGTTCCCGGAAGGCGGGCGCCGGAAGGCAGTCGGCTTTCACGCGCATCAGCGGACGTTCGACGCTGACGGCATTGATCGCGTTCCTCGTCGTAGTGTCGCAGTTCGCCGCTCCGTTTCTCGCCGCTGCGGCGGCGGCCACCACGCTGACCGTCACGCCAATCACCTGGGACATGATCGGTCTCGATTCGAACAGCCCGGCCACCGGACCTTCGGAGTACCTCGTCGGTGCCAGGGTGTGCAACGCTGGGTCAGAGGCCACTGCGAATGCCGTTGCCACCTTCCGCTGGGATGGTACGAGTCCCACCTACATCACCTTGGCAAGTCCGGCGTCGCAGACGATCGGCAACCTCGCCCCGGGCGCCTGTCGCCGGGTTTACTTCAAGGTGACGGTCAGCAAGGTTGCCGCGGCGTTCGACACCACCGGCCGTTACTACATCGAAGTCACGTCGAGCAACGCAGCTACCGCTTCCACTCCCCGGCCACGACAGCTCTACGTTGAGAAGCTCATCTCGCAGTTCCACAACAAGGCCGTCTCGCTCACCAAGACCTCTGCCGGCGATCTCGTGGTCGGCACCCAGGCGACCTTCGTGCTCACCGGGACCACCGCCACGAACGGCTATGAGCAACTCGTCAACCTCGTCCCGTTCGACCCGGCTATCTTCCAAATCGTCTCCGTGGCCGCGGCCTATACCGCCCCATCCGGAGCGACGAACGACAAGATGCACGCGGACGCCTGCGGTTGGGACGCCGTCCCGACCAGTGCCACCTACCGATCCTGCATCGGCCCGCTCCTGTGGGGGGGCAAGGCGGGCGGAGACATCGCAGTCACCTTCACCGTCAACGTGGTCGGCGCCGGATCCGGGACACTGCGGCCCCTCATCTACGACTTCTCAGGATCCAGCTTCCGTTACAACGACAATTGGTCCACCCTCTTTCTTGCCTATACGGCCGTCACTCGTGCCGACCTCGCCATCACCAAGTCCGCAACTGCGACCGCCGGGGTGGGCGAGGCGATCGCCTACTCGTTGAACGTGACCAACAACGGCGCGTCGTCCGCCAACGGCGTTACCGTCTCAGATCCGCTTCCGGCGGGTGTGACCTACACCTCGGCGTCGACCTCTCTTGGATCGTGCACGTTCACCGCTCCGACGGTCACCTGCAATCTCGGAACGATGGCAAAGGGCCAGACCGCCACGATCACGATCAACGGCACAGTGGCGAGTGGCACTGCCGGCACCCTCACCAATACCGCCACCGTGGCATCGACCACCACCGACCCGACCCCGGCCAATAACACGGCCACCGCTACGACGACGGTCGCCAATGCGGACCTGTCCGCGATCAAGACCGTCAGCGACTCCACGCCCCGGGTGGGAGCGACGATCACGTACGGGATCACCGTTACCAACAACGGTCCCGATGCAGCCAGCGGAGTCAGAGTGGCCGATTTGCTGCCGGCCGGTGTGACCTATGTCTCGGACAACGGTTCAGGCTCGTACAGCGTTGCCTCCGGCCTCTGGACGATCGGGGCCCTGGCTGCGGGTGGCTCCAGAACTCTCTCCATAACGGCCACCGTCGCGTCGGGAACCGCCGGCGCGACGATCACCAACACCGCCTCCGTGTCGGCGTCGTCTCCGGGCGACGGGACCCCGGCCAACAACACGGCAGCCGTTTCGATCACGGTCAATACCCCGCCGGTGGCGAACGCTGATGCGGCGACTACCCCGGAGGACACGCCGGTCACGATCGATGCCGCCGCCAACGATGCGGACGTGGATGGGAACCTGGATCCGACCACGACCGCGCTGTCGTCCGGCCCCGCCAACGGGACCCTCCAGAACAACGGCGACGGAACGTTCACCTACACCCCGGCCCCGGACTTCAATGGGAGCGACTCGTTCACCTATGGAATCTGCGACACGGACGGTGAGTGCGCCACGGCCACGGTGACGATCGCGGTGGATCCGCGCAACGACGCGCCGGTGGCTGTCGACGACTCGTACACGACCGACGAGGACACGGCCATCACGGTGCCGGCGCCGGGGCTGCTCGGGAACGACACCGATATCGACGGCGATACGCTGACCGTCACTCTCCTGACCGGTCCCTCGGACGGCACCCTGGCTCAGAACTCCACCGGCGGTTTCGTCTACACACCGGATCCCGATTTCAACGGTGTCGACTCGTACACATACGAATCCTGTGACGCAGGTGGATTGTGCGACCAGGCGACGGTGACGATCACGGTTGGCGCAGTCAACGACGCTCCGGTGGCAGTCGACGATTCCTACTCAACCGACGAAGACACGCTGCTGACGGTGCCGGCCGCCGGCATCCTCGCCAATGACTCCGACGTCGAAGGCGACACCCTGACGGTCAATCCCTTGACGGGTCCTTCCGATGGAACGCTGACGCAGAACGCCGACGGCTCGTTCACGTATCTGCCGGATGCCGACTTCAACGGCAGCGACTCGTTCACCTACGAGGCGTGCGACCCGAGCGGCGCCTGCGCTCCGGCGATGGTCACGATCACGGTGGGCGCGGTCAACGACGCGCCGGTGGCTGTCGACGATACGGTCACGGTGGCGGAGGGGGGCACGGTGGTGGTGCTCGACAGCGCGGCGACCACGGTGCAGGCCAACGACACCGATGTCGAGGACGGCGTGCCGGCCGGGTCGGTGGCGCTGGTGACCGGACCGGCCAACGGTGTGCTCACCCTGAACCCGGATGGCACGTTCTCCTATGTTCACAACGGTTCGGAGACCACCACCGATTCGTTCACCTATACCGTGACCGATTCCGACGGCCTGATCTCGAACGTGGCGACCGTTCTCATCACGATCACCCCGGTCAACGACGACCCGGCGGCAGTAGACGATGCGTACACGACGGACGAGGACACGCCGCTCGCCATCGCCGCGCCCGGCTTGCTCGACAACGACACCGACGGCGAGAGCGACCCGCTCACTGTGACCGGGATCGATGTGACGGGCACCACCGGTACCGTCACCTGGAACGCCGACGGATCATTCGGCTACACACCGGCCGCCAACTTCAACGGCGTCGATACGTTCACCTACGACATCGCTGATGGCAACGGCGGTGCCGATACGGCCACGGTCACGATCACCGTCGACCCGGTCAACGACGACCCGGTGGCAGTCGATGACTCGTATTCGACCAACGAAGACACGGCGCTTACCCTGCCGGTGCCGGGAGTTCTCGGAAACGACTCAGACGTCGACGGGGATCCTCTGCTGGTTGACTCATACACCCAACCCCCCAATGGGTCGGTTTCGGTGAGCGCGGATGGATCTCTGACGTACACCCCCGACGCCGATTTCAACGGGACGGACACCTTCGACTACACGATTTCAGACGGCAACGGCGGCACCGCAACTGCGACGGTCACCATTGCCGTCGATCCCGTCAACGACGCACCGGTCGCCACAGATGGCGTCTACCTCACTGAAGAGGACACCCCCGTGGCGGGGAACATCCTCACCGACGACACCGGCGCCGGAGTTGACTTCGATGTTGATGGTGATCCTCTCTCGGTTGCGCTCCTCTCCGACGTGTCGAACGGCACACTCACACTCAATACAAACGGGACGTTCGACTACACCCCGAACTCGGACTTCTCCGGCACCGACACCTTCTGGTACACCCTCAGCGACGGCAACCTTGGCTTCGATGCGGCGCAGGTTACGATCACGGTCGACGCCGGTCCCGACGCGGTCGATGACACTTACACGACCGACGAGGACACGCCGGCCACCTTTGCCGTGTCGGTGCTGACGAACGACGATCAGGGCGACGCCCCCGCCACCGTCACCGCCTTCGACACCACCGGTACCCTCGGTGTGGTGTCGGTGGCGGCGGACGGCACCGTGTCCTACGACCCGGACGGCCGGTTTGAGAGACTGGCAGTCGGAGAGACGGTGACCGATACCTTCACGTACACGATCACCGATGCCGACGGAGACACGTCGACGGCCACCGTGACCGTCAACATCGATGGCGTGAACGACACCCCGGCGGCGGTCGACGACGCATACTCGACGACCGAAGACACACCCCTCAGCGTGCCTGCCGACGGCGTCCTCGGCAACGACTCCGACATCGACGGCGACACGCTGGTCGTCGACTCATACACGCAACCGGCCAACGGAATCGTGACGGTGAATGCCGATGGATCTCTGACCTACACACCCGCCGCCGATTTCAACGGCGATGACACCTTCACCTACACCGTCTCAGACGGCAACGGCGGGACCGCCACGGCCACCGTCACGGTCACCGTGGTCGAAGCCAACGACCCACCGGTAGCCGGCGACGATCCGGCGACCACTCCGGAGGACACGCCGGTCACGATCGATGCTGCAGCCAACGACACCGACGTCGATGGCAACCTCGACCCGACCACGGCCGCGGTGTTGTCCGGCCCCGCCAACGGGGCCCTCCAGAACAACGGCGACGGAACGTTCACCTACACCCCGGACCCGGACTTCAACGGAATCGACGCCTTCACCTACGAGATCTGCGACACGATCGGTGCCTGTGACCAGGCAACCGTCACGATCACGGTGGTGCCTACCCCCGACCTGGTTGACGACACCTACTCGACCGACGAGGACACCGCCCTGGTGATTCCCGGCCCCGGCGTCCTGGCCAACGACGACCTCGGTGACGGACTCGACACGCTCACCGTCACCACATCACCCGCCGACGGGACCCTGGCCCTCAACAGCGACGGATCATTCACCTACACACCCGACGCCAACTCCAACGGGAGCGACTCGTTCACCTACGAGGCCTGCGATATCAACGGCGCCTGCGACACTGCGACGGTGACGATCACGGTGGGCGCGGTCAACGACGCGCCGGTGGCTGTCGACGATACGGTCACGGTGGCGGAGGGGGGCACGGTGGTGGTGCTCGACAGCGCGGCGACCACGGTGCAGGCCAACGACACCGATGTCGAGGACGGCGTGCCGGCCGGGTCGGTGGCGCTGGTGACCGGACCGGCCAACGGTGTGCTCACCCTGAACCCGGATGGCACGTTCTCCTATGTTCACAACGGTTCGGAGACCACCACCGATTCGTTCACCTATACCGTGACCGATTCCGACGGCCTGATCTCGAACGTGGCGACCGTTCTCATCACGATCACCCCGGTCAACGACGACCCGACCGCAGTCGACGACTCGGTGACCACCGATGAGGATCTGGACGTCGTCATCGCCGTCCTGGGCAATGATTCCGATGTCGACGGCGACCCGCTCGCCGTGGTGTCGGCGACGACCCCGGCGAACGGGTCGGTGACGATCAACGCGGACGGGACGATCACCTACGCCCCGGACGCCGATTTCAACGGGACGGATTCCTTCGACTACACGATTTCCGACGGCAACGGCGGCACTGCTACCGCCACGGTGACGATCACGGTGGACCCGGTCAACGATGCGCCGATCGCCGCCGACGATTTCGACATCACCGGCCAGGACGTGGCCGTCTCGACCGGTGTACTCGGAAACGACACCGACCTCGACGGGCTGATCGATCCGACCACGGTGACGGTCGGCAACGGCGTCAACGGCCTTCTCGAACCTCTCAACGGTTGGGTGACCGTCAATCTCGACGGAACGGTCACCTACAACCCGAATGCCGGCTTCACCGGGATCGATGTCTACGAGTACGAGGTGTGCGACAACGGCACGCCGGTTGAGTGTGACACTGCCATGGTGACGATCACCATCGTGCCCGACATCCCGCCGACCGCCGTCGACGACAGCGCCACGACCCCGGAAGATGCGCCGGTGACGGTCGACGTGGTCGCTAACGACACCGACATCGACGGGACGGTCGACCCGACCACGGTCGCCATCGACGGCCCACCAACCAACGGGACCGTCGCGGTAGATCCGATCACGGGCGAGATCACCTATACCCCGGATCCCGACTTCTTCGGCACCGACACCTTCACGTATACCGTCGCAGACGACGATCGAGTCGTGTCGGCGCCGGCCACGGTGACCATCACGGTCACCCCGGTCGATGACCTGCCGCTGGCGGTCGACGACACGAACTCCGTTCCGGAAGACGGCGGTCCTGTATCCGGGAATGTTCTGGGCAACGATACCGGTCTGGGCGACGGCGGGATCACGGTCACCTTGATTGCCGACGTGGCGGGCGGGACCCTCGCCCTGAGCTCCGACGGAACCTACGACTACACGCCCGATCCCGACTTTGCAGGCACGGACACCTTCATCTACGAGGTGTGCGATGTCGACGGCGACTGCGCGCAGGCGACCGTTACTATCACAGTCGTTGGGTCCAACGACGCTCCGGTGGCGGTGGATGACCCGGCGACCACCGACGAGGATGTGCCGGTCACGATCACCGTGCTCGCCAACGACTCGGACGTCGACGGCGACGGCCTGGTCGTCGCCTCGGTGTCCGACCCGGCCACCGGGTCTGCGGTCGTCAACGCCGACGGCACGGTGACCTACACACCAGACGCCGACTTCAGTGGCGTCGACACCTTCATCTATGAGATCTCCGACGGAAACGGTGGCACCGCCACCGCCACCGTGACGGTGACCGTCGACCCGATCAACGACGCCCCCGACGCAGTAGGCGATGCTTACAGCACCAACGCCGACACGGTGCTCAACGTCGCGGCCCCCGGTGTGCTCGCCAACGACGCCGACATCGACGGCGATCTTCCCACTGTTGCCACCATCGACACCACCGGTACGGCGGGCACAGTGACCGTGAACTCCAACGGTTCGTTCGACTACGACCCGGCCGGAGCCTATGCCGCCCTGCCGCCGGGGGTGCCGGCAGACGACACGTTCACCTACGAGATCTCCGACGGCCGCGGCGGTGTCGACACGGCAACCGTCACCATCACGGTGATCGGGACCGGCGACGCGCCCCAGGCAACCGACGACTCGACAACGACCTTCGAGGACACGCCGGTCATGATCGAGGTGGTTTCAAACGACTTCGATATCGACGGCGACCTCGACCCGACCGCCGTCACCGTCGACTCGCCACCCGCCAGCGGTATCGCCACCGTCAACGCGGATGGCACGATCACCTATGCCCCGAACGGCGACTTCTTCGGAACCGACACCTTCACCTACGAGATCTGCGACAACACCGGCCTGTGTGACACTGCCACCGTCACGGTCACGGTGAGCGCGGTCGAGGATGCCCCGGTGGCCCGCGACGACGCCGGAACCACCGACGAAGACGTCGCGGTCACCGTCCCGGTGCTCGCCAACGATTCCGACGCTGAGGGCAACCTGGATCCGTCCACACTGGCTCTCCTCACCGATCCTGCCGACGGTATCGCCACCGTCAACGCCGATGGCACGATCACCTATGCCCCGAACGGCGACTTCTTCGGGACCGACACGTTCACCTACGAGATCTGTGACAACACCGGCCTGTGTGACACTGCCACCGTCACGGTGATCGTCAACTCGATCAACGATGCTCCCGATGCCATCGACGACACGGAGACGACCGACGAGGACACGGCAGTCGTGATCTCTGTACAGGGCAACGACGACGACCCGGATGGAGATGCGCTGACAACCGCCGCGGTAGGTACGCCCACGAACGGCGGCGCGGCCATCAACCCCGATGGGACTATCACCTATACCCCGGACGCCGACTTCTGGGGCGCCGACTCCTTCACCTATACGGTGTGCGATCCGCTCGGGTTGTGCGACACGGCGACCGTCACGGTGACGGTCAACGACGTCAACGATCCTCCGGTCGCCAACGATGACGCCACCACCACCGACGAGGACGTGCCCGTCGCGGTCGATCTCGATGTAAACGATGCGGATCTCGACGGTGCCGTTGACCCGGCCAGCGTGGTGGTTGTCGACGTCCCGGCCAACGGCACGATCACGGCGATCAACTCAGACGGGTCGGTCGAGTACACGCCGAACCCCGGTTTCTGGGGCACCGACTCGTTCACCTATACGGTTCTCGATGACGACGGTGCCGTCTCGAATGTTGCCATCGTGACGATCACAGTGAACTCGGTGAACGATGTTCCTGAGGCCTCAGATGACTCGGCCACAACGGATGAGGACACACCGGTGACCATCGCCGTGCAGGGCAACGACACCGACCCCGATGGCGACGCACTGACTACGACCATCGTCAGCCAACCTGCCCGCGGTTCGGTAGGCGTCAATGTCGACGGCAGCGTCGACTACACCCCGGAGGCCGACTTCTTCGGCGCAGATGCCTTCGTGTATGAGGTTTGCGACGCCGACCTCGCCTGCGATCAGGCCACCGTGACGGTCACGGTCAACGATGTCAACGATCCTCCGGTCGCCAACGACGACGCGGCTTCGGTCGAAGAGGGTGGCACGTTCTCGATCACCGTCGACGTGCTGGCGAACGACTCCGATGTCGACGGGACGCTCGTTGAGGCGAGCGTCACCGTGGGCGATGGTGTGAACGGCCTCTTCGAGCCGGCCAACGGTTCGCTCGTCGTCAATGCCGGCGGCACCATCACCTACACACCGGTGGCAGGATTCGCCGGCACCGACACGTTCGAGTACGAGGTCTGTGATGATGACGGCGCCTGCGATACCGCAACGGTCACCATCCTCGTCACCGACAACACGCCGCCCGTCCCGGTCGATGATCCGGCCACGACCGGTGAGGATGCTCCGGTGACGATTCCGGTGTTGGACAACGACATCGATCCCGATGGTGATTCGTTGACGGTGGATTCGGTGACGCAGCCGGCCAACGGCTCGGTGGCGGTCAACCCCGATGGGACGGTCGCTTACACCCCGAACGCCGACTTCTTCGGAACCGACACGTTCACCTACGCAGCGTGCGACGACGGGATTCCCGCCGAATGCGCCACCGCCACAGTGGCCGTCACGGTCACCCCGGTCAACGACGCTCCGGTGGCGGGCGATGACCTGGCGACGACGGATGAGGATGTTGCGGTGGTGGTCAACCTGGTCGGAAACGATTCCGATCTCGAGGACGTCATCGTCGACCCGGCCACGGTGGTGGTGACTTCTGGTCCGGCCGACGGCACGCTCGTGGTCTATGCCGATGGGACGGTTCTCTACATGCCGGCGGCCGGTTGGTGGGGCACCGACACGTTCACCTATACGGTCGACGACTTCGACGGTTTGACCTCGAACGAGGCGACGGTGACGGTGACGGTCAACTCGATCAACGATGCTCCGCAAGCGACCGATGACCCGGCCACGACCGGTGAGGACACTCCGGTGACGATTCCGGTGTTGGACAACGACGGTGATCCCGATGGGGACCTGTTGACGGTGGATTCGGTGACGCAGCCTGCCAACGGCTCGGTGGCGGTCAACCCCGATGGGACGGTCGCTTACACCCCGAACGCCGACTTCTTCGGAACCGACACGTTCACCTATACGGTGTGTGATCCCGATGGTCTGTGTGACANNNNGGTCGCTTACACCCCGAACGCCGACTTCTTCGGAACCGACACGTTCACCTATACGGTGTGTGATCCCGATGGTCTGTGTGACACGGGCCTCGTCACCATCGACGTCACCCCGGTCAACGACCCGCCGGTGGCGATCAACGAGACGCCGGTCACCGACGAGGACACGCCGATCTCATTCAACGTCCTGGCCAACGACACCGATCCCGAGGGTGACACCCTGACGGTCGACTCCTGGACCAACCCGATCAACGGGACGATCACACTCGACCCGGTGACCGGCGCCGTCACCTACACGCCCGACCCCGGTTTCTTCGGAAACGACTCATTCATATACACCGTCTGTGATGCCGGCACCCCGCAGCTGTGCGCAGCGGCGACCGTCGAGATCGACGTCCTGCCCGTGAACGACCCCCCGGTTGTGGCACCCGACTCAGCCGCAACCGATGAGGGCACACCCGTCACGATCACTGTGCTCGGCAACGACTCCGACCCAGACGGCGACTCGCTGGCCGTCAACATCGTGACGCCGCCCGCCAACGGAGCCGTCACCGTCAACGGTGATGGAACGGTCACGTACGCTCCGGAGGCCAACTTCTCGGGCACCGACACATTTGACTACGAAGCTTGCGACCCGTCCGGCGCCTGCGCTACGACGACTGCCGTCGTCACGGTGGCTCCGGTCAACGACGCTCCGGTGGTAGTGAACGATCTGGTGACGACCGATGAGGACACCCCGGTCACGATCATCCTGCTCGGCAACGATTCCGATCCCGAGGGAGACACGCTCACGGTGACATCGGTGACGGCACCGGCCAACGGCACGATCGGGATAAACGCGGACGGCACGATCACCTACACACCCGCCCCCGATTTCAACGGCACCGACGCATTCACATACACGGTGTGCGACCCGTCGGACGCCTGCGCCACGGCGACGGTATCGGTGATCATCACTCCGGCCAACGATGGACCCGTGGCTGTAGATGACACCATCGCCACCGAGGGTCCGGTGACGATTCCGGTGCTGGCCAACGATTCGGACATCGATGGGGACACCCTCTCGGTGACCTCGGCCACGTCGCCGGCCGACGGTGTGATCACAATCAACGCCGACGGCACCATCACGTACACACCCGATCCCGCCTTCGAGGGTGTCGACACGTTCACCTACACGGTGTGTGACACCTCGGACTCCTGCGACACGGCCGGGGTGACGGTGGCCGTTGCCCAGCTCGGTCGGATCAGCGGGGTTGTCTGGATGGACGTCGACGGTGACGGATTGTTCGACTCAGGTGAGTTCGACCTCTCGAATATCGCGATCGAGTTCACCTGCGCCGGCGCCGATGGGATCGTCGGTACCACTGACGACATTGAGCTGCCGTCGGCCTTCACGGGTAGCCCGTACCTGGCGACCGACGTTCCTCCCGGGTTCTGCAGGGTGAGCGTCGATACTTCGACGCTGCCCGCCGGCCTGGTTCCGACCTTCGACATCGACGGTGGTTCCGATGCCGCTGCCCTGATGTTGGTTGGTCCCGGCTCGACCGTTGGTGGCATCGACTTCGGATTCACCGATGTAAACGACCCGCCGGTGGCGGTCGACGACGAGGCGGAGACCGCCGAGGACACGGCGGTGACGATTCCGGTGGTTTCGAACGACTCGGATCCGGAAGGCGAGCCGCTGACGATCACTTCGTTGTCGCAACCGGCCAACGGGTCCGTGGCAATCAACGCAGACGGAACCGTCACCTATACCCCGAAAGCAGGCTTCTCCGGCATCGACTTGATCAACTACACGGTGTGCGACGCGGTCGGCCAATGCGCAACGGCCGCCGTGACGATCACCGTATCTGCGGTGAACGACGCACCGGTAGTCACCACCACCGACATCAGGGTGACGGTGGGCGACTCGCTGCCGGCGCTCGGATCGTTCGACTCCGAGGGCAACAGCTACCGTCTCGTGATCCTGTCCGGCGCACTCCCGGCCGGCATCACCATGAACCCGGACGGCACGTTCGCGGGCAGGACCTCAGTTACGGCGCTCCTGACCCTCACGATCGAGGCATGTGATGACCTCGGCGCCTGCGCCATCTACACGGTGTTCATCGATGTTCTACCACCGGCGCTCGCCAGCCTTGACAACGGCGACACGGTGCCTGCGACCCTCGCTAGAACGGGTATGGACAGTGACGCTCTGGTGCTGTTTGCCGGCATTCTGCTGGCGCTCGGGCTTGCCATCGTGATGCGGGCCGGTCGTCGCCAGGAACGATCGGCCATCCTGCCGCAGGTAGCCGGCTGTGGCAAGGCCACCCGCCCGTCCCACCAAACCCCCAAGCCGAATATGTGGTGGGGGAGCGAGTAGAAGCTCGAGAGAGCCATCCGGCGGACGGGACCCTCTACTCAGACTCTCCAACCGTGCACCGGCCGGGCACGCCGATCCGGCGGAACCCTCCCGCTACTACAATCCTGCCATTCGCCCCCGTAGCTCAGGGGATAGAGCACCGGCCTCCGGAGCCGGGTGCGCAGGTTCGAATCCTGCCGGGGGCGCAACGAACTTCTACAGGTCGAGGCGAACGAGATCTTCGTAGGTTTCCCTTCGCACGACCGGCCTGGCCTCTCCTCCCCGGCAGAAGACGACGGCGGGCCGGAGGATCTTGTTGTAATTGGAACCCATCGAATGGCCGTAGGCGCCGGTCACCGGAGTGGCCAGAACGTCTCCGACGCGGAGATCGTCTGGGACAAACCCATCCTTGACGAGCACGTCTCCCGACTCACAATGCTTTCCGACGACCGTGACCGGATCCGGGCGCCGGGCATCAACAGCCCGGGGAAGGAACGTCTCGTAGCCGCTTCCGTACAGAACCGGGCGCGGGTTGTCGCTCATTCCGCCGTCTACTGCGACATAGGTGCGGATTCCCGGCAGCGCCTTGATCGTGCCGACCTTGTAGAGCGTAACGGCCGCCCCGGCCACGATGGCGCGCCCTGGTTCTGACGTGATCCGGGCGGTGACACCCTCGTCGCGGGCGGCCGCCTGAATGGAGCTCGCCCACTCGGTGATGGTCGGAGCGTTCTCACGTTCGACATACGGATGTCCAAGCCCCCCGCCCAGCGACAATTCATCGATGGCGTACCGTCCGGCGAAACGGGCGACGACTCTGGTCGCTTCAACGAACGATGCAAGCCGGAACACCTGACTGCCGATGTGGGCATGGACGCCGAGGAGCGTCATTGCGGGCGAAGCGGTCGCCCGCTCGAGTGCAGCACCGGCCGCGCCGGTCGACACGGTGAACCCGAACTTGGTGTCGTCACGCCCGGTGGTGATGTAATCGTGTGTGTGGGCCTCAACGCCTGGAGTGATCCTGATCAGGACCCGGGCAGGGCCGAGTCCGTCTGCATGGAGTGACTCGAGGAGGTCCATCTCGTCGAAGGAGTCGACGACGATCCTCCCGACCCCCTTTTCGAGCGCCATCCGCAGCTCGAGTTCCGACTTGTTGTTGCCATGCAGTATCAGATGATCTGCCGGAACTCCTGCGCGGAGCGCCACGTACATCTCTCCTCCGGTGGCCACGTCGAGGTGCATGCCCTCGTCGTAGGCGAGCCGGGCCATCGCCGTGCACAGGAACGCCTTTGTGGCGTAGGCGACTCCGTTCCCGAATGCCTCCACGGCTTCCCGGCAGCGAGTTCGAATGTGTGCTTCGTCGTACACGAAGAGGGGTGTTCCGTACTCCTCGGCCAGGTCGAGGACGTCACAGCCACCAATCGACAGGCGGCCGGCGGCTACCGAGCTGTTGTCGGGTAGCAACTGAAGCGGAATCGGCCCTGGCATAAGCGGCAGGGTAACGAGCCGGTGAGGCCTGGGTCGGATATGAGAAGAGAGGTTCTGGGTCATAGGTTTTGGGTTCTACCCCAGAGCCCGCCAGGAATACCCAACTCAGAACCTAGAACTCAGAACCTAGAACCCACAACCTAGAACTCAGAACCTAGAACCCACAATCTCTGGATTACCATCTCCCACCAATCACGAGGAGCAGTAGGTGCAAACAGTCGGGGTCGGGATCCTTGGCAGCGGGACGGTGGGCGGGACCCTCGTGCGCCGTCTGCTCGAAGAGCAAGACGTCATCGCGCAGAAGGCCGGGTTGCGGCTCGAGCTTCGTCGCATTGCGGTGCGATCCCTCGACAAGACCCGCCCCTATACGATCCCCCCTCATCTGCTCACCGATCAGGCCACCGAGGTCATCGATGACTCGACTGTGGAGCTAGTCGTTGAGGTGATGGGCGGGCTCGACCCGGCCGGGAGTCTGGTGTTGCGCGCCCTCGAAGCCGGCAAGCCCGTGGTAACCGCCAACAAGGAGTTGGTAGCGGCCCGTGGCCTGGAATTCGTTTCGCTGGCGGAGAAACGGGGCGTTTCGTTGTTGTTCGAGGCGGCAGTGGGCGGCGGAATCCCGATCATCCGTCCCCTGTCGGAATCGCTGGCCGGTGAACGTGTCCTCCGGGTCATGGGGATCGTCAATGGGACCACCAACTACATCCTGACCAAGATGCTCGATGAGGGCGCCGATTATGGGGATGCGTTGGCCGAAGCGCAGGCTCTGGGGTTCGCTGAAGCCGATCCGGCTGCCGACGTTTCTGGTGACGACGCGGCGGCCAAGGCGGCGATTCTGGCCAGCCTGGCATTTGGCACCTGGGTCGACGCCAAGTCCGTGTTCCGGGAGGGGATCGAAGGCCTCCGTCCCACCGACTTCCGCTTCGCGGCCAACCTCGGCTTCGTGCCGAAGCTGCTGGCCATTGCCGAAGATACCGACGCGGGAGTTCTGGTTCGTGTTCACCCAACGCTGGTGCCGAAGGACCATCCGCTCGCCTCAGTGCGTGGTGCCAATAACGCCATCTTTCTTGAAGGTCCGGCAGTCGGGGAGTTGTTGTTCGCCGGGCCAGGTGCCGGGGGAGAGCCGACTGCCACCGCCGTACTCGGAGATGTCATCGACGCGGCAAGGGAGTTGCTGGCTAGATCACAGGTGGCACCCCGCATACGGTTTGCACCCGGTCGGGTACTGGCCTTCGAAGAGGCCGTCACCAAGTGGTACGTGCGGCTCGAAGTCGAAGATGCCCCTGGGGTGCTGGCCGCGGTGGCGACGGTGTTCGGTGAGCACGAGGTGTCGATTGCCTCCGTTTGGCAGGACGGTCGCGGCGACGAAGCGACCCTGTTGATCGTGACCCACGACGCCCGGGAGGGTCAATTGGCCGAGGCCAGGTTGGCGCTTGATTCGCTCGACGCGGTGCGACAGGTCGCCTCAGTGATCCGGGTCCAGAGCGACGCCCCGTGAGGTACGTCTCGACGCGGGGCGCTGCACCCGAAGTCGATTTTGAGGGGGCGCTGCTGACCGGACTGGCCCCCGACGGCGGCCTCTACGTTCCTGCCTCCTGGCCGGCGCTGCCCGATCTGGAACCTGAAGCCACCTATGCAGAGGTGGCTGCGGCCGTCATCACCCCGTTCGTCGAGGGGGTGTTCTCTCACGACCAGACACTCGAGCTCGCGGAAGCGGCGTACGGCCGTTTCCGGCACGAGGCGGTTGCGCCTTTGCGCCCGCTCGGTGAAGGCGAGATGCTCCTAGAACTCTTCTGGGGACCGACGCTCTCATTCAAGGACTACGCCCTCCAACTGGTCGGGCGCCTGCTGGATGAGGTGCTCCGGCGAAGGGGGGCACGGGTCACGGTGATCGGGGCCACATCGGGTGATACCGGTTCTGCCGCGATCGACGCCCTGCGGGATCTCGACTCCATCGAGGTACTGATGCTGCATCCAGAAGGCCGGGTGTCCGACGTTCAGCGCCGCCAGATGACGACCGTGAACGCGCCGAACATCCACAACCTGGCGGTGAGAGGCACCTTCGACGACTGCCAGGACCTCGTAAAGGCAATATTCTCGGACCCTGATCTCAACGCGGAAGTCCGCCCCGCCGCGGTCAATTCGATCAACTGGGCGCGCATCATGGCTCAGACCGCCTACTACGTGTGGTCGGCCCTTCAACTCGGCGCGCTCGACGAACGTGTCACCTATGCGATTCCGACCGGCAACTTCGGCAACGTGTACTCCGCCTACGCAGCCGGGAAGATGGGAGTGCCCATCGAGCAGTTGATTGTCGGCAACAACGCCAACCATGGTCTGGCCGACTTTCTGACCGCAGGGAGTCTTCCGATCGGGGAGGTTGTCCCGACCCTCGCCCCGGCAATGGACATCCAGGTGCCCAGCAACCTCGAGCGCCTGCTGTTCGATGTGTTCGAGCGGCGCGGCGATGTGCTGGGTTCACTGATGAGCGAGTACCGGGCGATGGGCAGTCTCGATGTGCTGCCGGCCCAAATGGCGGGTGTTCGAGGCCAGTTCGACGCCGGTTTTGCCTCAGACGACGAGATCGTGCAGATCATCCGGGACCTGTATCACGAGACCGGCGTGGTGGTCGATCCACACACCGCCACCGGAATTGCGGCGGGTCGTCGCTTGCGAAGGGACTATGACCACGAAATCGTATTCGTCGCCACCGCTCACCCGGCCAAGTTCCCGGCTGCGATCAAATCGGCTTTGCACCTCGAGCCCGATCTGCCCGACGACCTCGATGACCTGATGGAGCGCGACGAGCGGTATGAGGTTGTCGATAACGACTTCGACACGGTGGCTCGGATCGCCCGGAGCGTAGCCCCGCATTAGATCAACGGTGCTTGCTCTCCTCCGTGCTTGGCACAGCGCACCCTATCGCCTACACTAAGTGGCGATCCCAGAATCCCTCTAGCCGTTCGCGGTGCACGTGTGGTTCTCCTGCATCCCCCAAGGCGCCCCTTTGTCGATGCAGGATGGGATATCACTCAACGCTGAGCCACTCAGTCACAGGACGCCGGTCCGGATTTACATTGCCTCGGGGAGGCACCGGAATGGGCGGGAAGGATGACATGACCACCAGATCTGAGCTCCAGGAGAAATCGATCAAAGACCTTCGCGAGATCGCGACCGCACTGCAGATCGATGCGGCAGGGCTGCAGAAGGCCAAACTGATCGGTGCCATCATCGGCGCCGACGGTTTCGAGAGCAGTGACGAGCCCACTCCCGTCGAGTTCCCGGTTGCAGAGCGCACGAAGGCGCCGATCGGCGACACCGGCAAGGAATCAGACGGCGAAGATGCTGAGGTGGTGGACGCCGCTGAGCCCAAGGAAGCCACAAAGGACACCCCCGCGGCCGAAAAGGAGCTTCCGGCCGGCGAGTCGGCTGCGGTCGTTGACGGTGGGGATTCCGAACAAGACGATGATTCCGATTCGTCAGATCGAACCAACCAACCTCAACAGGGCCAGCGTTATGACAATGATCCGAATCGTCGCAAACGCCGGCGGCGGGGACGTGGACAGGGTGGCCAGGACCGGCAGGGCGGCCAGGACCGGCAGGGCGGCCAGGACCGGCAGGGCGGTCAGGACCGGCAGGGCGGTCAGGACCGGCAGGGTGGCCAGGACCGGCAGCACCACGAGCAGATTCCCGAAGGTGACCTCGAAGAGCGTGAGGGAGTCCTCGACATTTTGCCGGAAGGATATGGTTTCCTTCGCATCGGCCGCTACCTCCCCGGTGACCAGGACGTGTATGTGTCGGCCAGCCAGATTCGCAAGTTCGGGTTGCGCCGCGGCGACCTGATTCGCGGTCCGGTTCGTCCGCCCCGCTCTCAAGAGAAATTCGCCGCCATCACACGGATTGAGACGGTGAGCGGCCAGAGCGTGGAAGACGCTCGCAAGCGGCCCCGTTTCGAGAAACTGACACCGCTGTTTCCCGATGTGCGAATGAGGCTCGAGATCGACGGTCACCACGAGTGGGTGTTGCCGAGGATCGTCGACATCATTGCCCCGATCGGCAAAGGCCAGAGAGGCCTCATCGTATCTCCGCCTAAGGCAGGCAAGACGACGGTGCTGAAGGAGGTCGCCCGCTCGATCAGCGCTAACAACCCCGAATGCCATCTGATGGTCGTGCTCGTGGATGAGCGCCCGGAAGAGGTCACCGACATGCAACGTTCGGTGAAGGGAGAAGTCATCTACTCGACGTTCGATCGTCCGGCCGAGGAGCACACGCAGGTGTCCGAACTCGCCCTAGAGAGGGCGAAGCGCCTCGTCGAGATGGGCACCGATGTGGTGATCCTGCTCGACTCGGTTACTCGTCTCGCCAGGGCCTACAACCTGGCGACGCCGGCCAGCGGCCGCATCCTTTCGGGTGGTGTCGACTCGACTGCTCTCTACCCGCCCAAACGCTTCTTTGGAGCTGCGCGGAATATTGAAGAGGGTGGAAGCCTTACGATCCTTGGAACCGCCCTGGTCGAGACAGGGTCGAAGATGGACGAGGTTATTTTCGAGGAGTTCAAGGGCACCGGCAATATGGAGTTGAAGCTCGATCGCAAGCTCGCCGACAAGCGGGTATATCCCGCAATCGACATCGCCGCTTCCGGCACACGCCGCGAGGAGTTGTTGTTCGATCGGAACGAACTTGCGCAGGTGTGGAAGCTGCGTAGGGTGCTGCTGGCATTGGAATCTGGTCCGGCCGTCGAATTGCTCATCGACAAGCTCAAGACCGCCAAGTCCAATGCAGAGTTCCTCATGGAAGTCGCCAAGAGCGGGAATTAGGAGAAATCACGTGAAGACAGGGATCCACCCCAACTACATGGACACGAAGGTCACCTGTTCGTGTGGCAACACGTTCATGACACGTTCGACCCAGGAAGAGATGCACGTCGAGTTGTGCAACGAGTGTCATCCATTCTTCACCGGTCGCCAGAAACTGGTCGACACCGGTGGTCGTGTCGAGCGTTTCCAGAAGCGCTACGGCGACAAGGCCCAGGTCAAGTCGAAGAAGACCGCCAAGTCTGAGACAGAGACGAGCGAGGCGTAGTTCCGCCCGCCGGTTGCGACCGGCGGCGTCCTATGAGTCGTCATCCCAATTCCACCGTCGGCGGTCAGGCCGTAATCGAAGGCGTGATGATGCGCGCCCCGGCCGGTTGGGCCGTGGCCGTGCGAACTCCTGAGGGCTCAATCGTGACGATGTGTGAGGAATTGCCGCGCCTGTCCGAGCGCAAGCGACTGGCCAGAATGCCCCTCGTGCGCGGCATGCTGGTCCTGTGGGAGTCGCTGTCCCTCGGTATGCGAGCCCTGACCTGGTCGGCCGAGAAAGCGGTAGGGGAAGAAGAGGAGCCGATCGGCAAGTGGCAGATGGCCCTCTCGATCTTGATCGCAGTCGCGGCGGTAGCGGTCCTCTTTGTCGGTGCCCCGCTGCTGACGGCGCGCTGGCTGGCCGGTGAGACGACGATCGGCCTCAATGTCGTCGAAGGTCTCATCCGTATCGCCCTGTTTGTCGGCTACATCTGGGCGATCGGCCGTTCCGCGGAGATCAAACGGGTTTTCCAGTATCACGGCGCCGAGCACAAGACGATCCACGCTTACGAGGCGGGGGACCCACTGACCGCCGGCGAGATCCAGAAATACTCACCCGCCCACCCCCGGTGTGGGACCAGTTTCCTTCTGCTGGTGGTGCTGGCCTCCATCGTCGTGTTCTCGTTCGTCCCGCATACCCTGCCGGTGGTATGGCTGGTCCTCAGCCGTCTGCTCCTCATCCCGGTCATCGCGGGTATCTCGTATGAGATCCTCAGGGCTTCCGGTCTGCGTGCTGATGCTCTGTTCGGTCGTATGGTGGCCGCCCCCGGGCTCTGGCTGCAGAGGCTGACTACCGGCGAACCCGACGACGATCAGGTCGAGGTTGCCGTCGCCAGCTTGCTCGCCGCCCTCGACTCGGAGTCGGTAGAAGAAGTTCGTGGTCGGGGCGAGATCGTTGCAGGTGCAGTCGAGGCTTTCGAGGTGGGCTGTATCGGAGACAAGACCGATGGATGAGGCGCTTGCCGCCAGACTGGCCGAGGTCGAAGAATCGTTCAACGAAGTCGAGCAGCAACTCGCCGATCCGGATGCACTGTCCGATCAGGCCCGGTTTGTGGACCTGGGAAGACGCCACTCGGAACTCAAACCGATTGTCGAAACGTTCTCGAGCTATCGCGACGCTCTTTCGGACGCCAACGAAGCCGCCGAGCTGGCAGGCGAAGAGACCGATCCGAAGATGGTCGAAGACCTGCGACGGATGTCACGTGAACGAAGGGCGGAGGCCGAACGTCTCGAACATGAGCTGCGCCTGGCACTTGTCCCCAAAGACCCGAACGACCAGAAGGACGTCATCGTTGAGATCCGGGCAGGCACCGGTGGTGACGAAGCGGCCCTCTTTGCCGGCGACCTCCACCGGATGTATCACCGGTTCGCAGAACTGCACGGATTCAAGACCGATGCGATGGATTCGTCCGAGTCCGAGGCAGGCGGATTCTCCAAGGTGATCTTTGCGGTCAAGGGTGCGGGTGCGTATTCAATGCTCAAGTACGAGGCGGGCGTGCATCGGGTTCAGCGGGTGCCAAAGACCGAATCGCAGGGGCGGGTGCACACGTCGACCGCGACGGTGGCAGTGCTTCCCGAAGTGGAAGCAGTTGAACTCGACCTGGACCTCAACGATGTGCGGGTCGACGTGTACCGGTCGAGTGGCCCGGGCGGTCAGTCGGTGAACACGACCGACTCGGCAGTGCGTCTCACCTATGAGCCGACCGGACTGGTGGTGACGTGCCAGGACGAGAAGTCACAGCTGCAGAACAAGGAGAAGGCGTTCAGGATTCTGCGTGCCCGTCTGTATCAGATGGAGGTCGAGAAGCAGCAGTCCGAGTTGGCGCAGAACCGCCGCTCCCAGGTCGGGACGGGGGAACGATCGGAGAAGATCCGCACCTACAACTTCAAAGAGAACAGGGTGACGGATCATCGCATCGGCCTGACGATCAAACAGCTGCCCACGATTCTCGACGGAGAACTGGACGCGTTCGTCGAAGCGCTTTCCGCCGACGAAGAGGCTCGCCGGCTGGCCGACGGCGACTGAGGGCCGCCTAAGACCCCTCTCAGACTTGGTGCGTTCTACCGAACTACGCCACGTGCCGAACGGATCCACACGTAGCCGACACCACTCACCACGCTGAGCCCGACCAGGACCACGACGGCGAGGGCGATCAACGAGACCCCGCTGTCAGCCTCGGAATCCTCATTGAGGAACAGTGAGAGCGTCCGACCATCATCGCTCGAGGTTGCACCGCCGCCATCCGCCTCGTCGGTTGCGCCTGTGTCTGCCAGGGTCACCGCCCCGTCGGCGAGGAGGAGCGTGTGCTCGACCAGCTCCGCTACTTCCTGCTCGGTGAGATCAGGGAAGGCAAGCATTCCGGGTGTTCCATTTCGAAGCAGGGCGGCGAGTTCGCCGGCGTCGAACTGCTCACCGAGGATCACCCCTCCGATTCCGCCTTCGCCGAGCGTCCCGTGGCAGGCGGCACACAAGGTTGCGTACAGTTGTCCGCCGGGGCTGTCGACGGCCGTTAGCGGGCCGGCGCTATCGCCTCCGACGGATTCGAACGAGTTGAGGATGAAGTCGGCTATCGCGCCGATTTCTTGGGCGTTCATGCGCCCGGAGTAGCTGGGCATCGAATCCCGTCCGTCGGTGACGATGGAGATCAGATCGGAGCGGGCGAGCGTCGTTCCGGCGAGTGGTCCGGCTGTGCCGCCCTCCCCGTGGGGTCCGTGGCAGGCCGAGCAGTACTTGACGGGCGCTTCGGAATTGAGCGGGGTGTAGGGGTTCCCGGTTGATTAGGAGGGCTCTGCCAATCTGATGGTTACTACG
>JARGFH010000032.1 GCA_029210695.1 Acidimicrobiia bacterium | reverse complement strand
AACTAGCATCCAAACCCAACCCAAGGTGAGGAATTTCGATGAGCAACCCTGGGGAATTTCAGCGAGCGGCGTCACTGAGGGCATGGCTCGGCCTCGGACGGCCTACGGGGCACGTGCAGCTAGGCGGTTGCCTTCTTGCCCTTCGCCCGCTTCTCAATCTCCCGCTTGCCCCACTCGAGGTTCTTCTCCCACCCCTTTCGCAGCATGGGGTCGAGGAAACGGCTGATCAAGGGGACGGCAAGGCAGCTGTCTATTTCGTGGGTCACCTTCGACCCACCATTGTCCGGCTCGACGGTCTCCGTTTGGGTTCCCTCCATCGCTCCGAAGTTCCGGACGGCAATTCGCTCGCCGGGGACGTAGTCGGTGTAGACCGTCACCCCTTTGCGTGGCATGCCGAGCATCTTGAAAGTCCATTCGTACGAGTTGCCCACAACATCTGGACTCTCGTACACGGCCTCCATCGTCATCCCCGGCGGGGTGGCGGTCGTATCGAGCATGAAGGAGAGCACTTGTTCCGGCGTCGCGTCGACGTGCACGGTCTTGGTGGCTTTCATCGGTCGCACCTTCTCGGCGTTCAGGGGCTAACTCCATTATCACCCCCGGTTGGGCAGCCCGCTAGAGGCGAAGGCGGGCCCTGAAGGCGAATCCCAGCGGCAAAACGTCGTATTCGCCGTGCCCGCACGCCTGTGAGCGAGCGACATGCTCGGGCGACATCCGCAAAGCGACGGTTGCTGACCATAACCTTCAGGAGGATGTGCGAGTAATACTCGACCCTGCGGTCCGTCCCGTCGGCCTCGTTCCTCGACATGCCTGAACCGGCGCCTTCGTCGCCGTGGATCTCCTCGGACGCAACTGGAACGCCGAACAACTGATACCGAGGGATATCGCCCATTCCACCAAACCGGCGACGGATTACCCACACATCCTCACCTCGGCGCTCGCCTGCCCTGCTCCGCGGCGAACACCAAGCGTGGCGACGCCTTGCGCCCCATCTGCCGGATCTCGTGCTTCCTGACGAGGACGATGCAGCTGTCGATATCGATCGCCCGAGCGAGCCTTAGCGCTGGGCGCCGATACGTGGGTGATCGTCGCTGATCCGGCGGATCGCAACGTGGGTCCACCCGCTCCCGCGAGGCGATGCGAAGCTCGTTGGACAACCAGTGTGCTCGCTGGCCTTACAGACCTCCAACACGTCCCCGCTGAACCGGTAGACCGCAAGCTCGCGCCCAATCTGCTTGTGTGCGCCAGGGACTTCCTGCACGTTGGTGAAGCCGTCCGGGTCGACCGTGAAGTCGACGTGGCGGCCGGCGCCGATGCGTTCGCCGCCCCTGAACACCGTGAAGCGACCGGCAGCGTCGACGTGCTCGATGATGCCGGTGACGTCTGTCTGCTCACCATCTCTGGTGTGGAAGACAATCTCCCACCAACCCACGAAGAAATCGGGCTGGCTCAATGGAGAATCGGGTATCCGCCGTACCTGCGTCATCGGCGCAGGTACGGCCCGGTCCGACACGCGGCGGTGACGGGAGACGGCCAGGTACCGGCGGGGCGCTGTTTCATGACCGCCATCATGACATAAGACCGCAACCGGCGCGAGGGTGGGACCGACAAAGGACACGGCCGTCAGTCCGGTTCGGTCAGCCTGGCCAAGTCAACAGGCTCCTCGACTGACGCCGACTCCAGCGATCTGACGCTACCCACCAGACGGTTACCGCCGGCCTGTTTCGCCTGATACATCAAGTCGTCTGCCGCCTGCAGGAGACCCTCGAGCGGGTCGGTGGGTGTCGCGTAGGTCACGACGCCGACGCTCACCGACACGACGGCGCTCTTCCCCCCAAGTTGATCATGGATCCGGCCTACCGCGCCGAACGCTTCCTGCTGATCGGTGGCCGGGAGGATCAGGGCAAACTCGTCCCCACCCAGTCGGCCAAAGACGTCGTAGGCCCGGATGGTGGTGGCTGTTGCCTTGGCAAACTCGACCAGAAGGAGATCTCCTGCCTGATGGCCCTTCCGATCGTTGTATTCCTTCAGCCCATCGATGTCGAAATACGCTACGGTTAGTGGAAGGCCTTCGCGGATGACCCGCAACCGCTCCCGCTCGCCCAGCTCCATGAACCCGCGCGTGTTCAACGCGCCGGTGAGTGGATCGCGCAAGGCCTGTTCCTGCAACGCGCCGATGGTCCGGCTGAGGGCGTCGGCGAGAATCACAAAACCGAGCAGGAGCGCTACGAGCGTCAAACCTTCGAGAACGGCGGCCGAGAACGTCGTTGGATTCCTGGAGACGGCCGTACCTGTCGAGATAATCCGCCCGACGCCCGCCAGAAGGGCTAGAGAACCGCCGGCAGAGGCGCTGCCATGGAAGGCCACCCCGCCGACGATCAGGACGAAGACGATCCCGTTCGGGAATCGGAAGTCGGTCACGAACTCGACCAAGCTCGTAGCTAGTGGTCTGTCTGCTATTTGATGACCGGGGTAGGCAGTGCCACGAACCCTGCCACAGCGGGGATCGTCCGGCAGGAGACCAAGTCACCAAATCCGCGACGGACCACTAGCACCCCGGCGGTGCCCAGGATGACAACCGCCTCGGTTGAGATGCCCGAGAAGGAGTGAAGGATCCGAAACAATCGGTCCGAATCCTGTCCGGTTGGCCCCCTGGCGAGAAGCCGCGATTCTGTCATATATCTGCAGTATTGCCCATATCTGGCAGTAGGCGGCGGATTGTGGGTGGGATGCTTCCCCGGGAGAGAAACGAAGTCCCTGCGCAGTTTTCGAGCTTCCCGTTGTCGACCAACGGCCTCGATGCCCCGACCTCCCGCACTACGCTCTCGACTCACGAAAGGACGCTATGGACACCTTGCTCGACCGAGGCATCGATCTCGTCCTGTGGTTCCAGCAGTTCAGCCCGGGACTAGACACCCTCTTCAAGGCTTTCACGTTCCTGGGTGACGAGGAGTTCTACCTGATCTTGCTGCCCCTGGTCTACTGGAGTGTCGACCGTGCCACCGGCGTTCGCCTGATGATCGTCACCCTGTCGTCGAGTCTCGTGAACACCGTCGCCAAGACGCTAGGCGGCCAACCACGTCCGTTCACGTACGACGACCGGGTGGTTCGCCTAGTCGACGCGAGCGGATACGGACTCCCCAGCGGGCACACCCAGAGTGCAGTGGTGGTCTGGGGCTTCATCGCCACCGAGACGAGACGCCGCTGGGTCTGGTTTCTCGCCGGCTTGCTCACGCTGGGCGTCGGGCTTTCGCGGATCTACCTGGGCGTTCACTTCCCCACCGACATCCTGGGTGGCTTCATTCTGGGCATGCTCGTCTTGTTCGTCTGGCTGAAGTACGGTCGGCGCGCCGAGGCGTGGTTCTGTCGTTTGCCTCTCAACCGCCAACTGGCACTAACCGCCGCACTCCCCCTGATGGCGATGATCGCCGCACCGACCGACGACGTCGTCACCGCCGGAGGAACCTTCATCGGGATGGGTTTCGGAGTCATCCTCGAGCGGCGCTCTCTCCGCTTCGCGACCGCCGGACCAGTCATTTCCAGGGTAGGTCGGTTCGTTGTCGGCGGCTTCGTCCTCGTCGTGCTCTGGTGGGGCCTGCGTACCGTCCTGAACGGCCTGGAGCCCGCCCTCGTGTTCCGGTTGCTCCGCTATGCGGTCGTGGGGTTCTGGGGCGCCTATGGGGCACCCTGGCTGTTCATCAAGTCCGGCCTGGCGCGTCGCGAACTCGCTCGAGTGAGCCCCGATTCCGGGCTGTGACAGCCGGACGATCGGAGGGAGACACGATTCATCCAATAGCTCTGCGCATTCCGTACTGTTAACTGCAGATCCGAGGGGAGATTCATGAATCCGGTATTAGATGTTGTGGAACTAGGTTTTCCGTGGGATGGTCTCGACCCGTTCGTCTTCACTGTGCACCACGTCGACGACTATCCGGCCGGCAACACCGCCCTCGGGCCGGACGCCCCGCTGAACGGTCGGAACATCGGTTCGGACTTCTCTTATCTCGACGGTTGGAGCATGTATCACGGCAGCAGCGTGCCCGGGTTCCCGCAGCACCCCCATCGGGGATTCGAAACGGTCACGGTGGTCCGGCGGGGATACGTAGACCACTCCGATTCCCTAGGAGCGACCGCCCGGTATGGCGAGGGCGACGTCCAGTGGTTGACCACCGGAAACGGGATCATGCATGCGGAGATGTTCCCGCTCATCAACCCGGCCGGCCCGAATCCTCTCGAACTCTTCCAGATCTGGCTCAATCTGCCCCCGGGGTCAAAGCTGGTGCCGGCCCACTTCTCGATGCTGTGGGGTGAGGACATCCCCACGCTGTCGCCGGGTCCCGGCGTTGAGGTGGACGTGATTGCCGGCAGCCTCGCCGGGCTCAATGGCCCGCCGGCTCCGCCGAATTCGTGGGCTTCACAATCAGGAACAGAACTGGGCATCTGGTTGATCCGACTCGGTTCGGGCGCCCGCTGGGATCTCCCCGCTGCCCCGGCTGGAACCAACCGGATGCTGCACTTCTTCGAAGGTTCCGAAGTAACCGTTGCGTCAACGAGCATCGCGAAGGGAAGCGGTGTCACTCTCCGGTCGGAGCCAGCCGCACCCATGGCCAACAACGGCGAGCCCGCCGAGCTTCTCCTCCTCCAGGGGAAGCCAATCGGGGCTCCGGTATTCCAGATGGGTCCGTTCGTCATGAACTCCGCCGAGGAGTTACGTACCGCCGTCGACGATTACCGACGAACAGGGTTCGGAGACTGGGAATGGTCCCGGCCGGACCCCGTGCATGCCAGAACAGAAGGACGCTTCGCCCTTCACGCCGATGGCACGATCGAGCACCGGGCCATGCAGAAGACTCGGTGACCGCCCCACCGGGCCCGATAAGCGAAGAATCCCCCCGATGTAGGGGGGATTCTTTCAGGTCCCCACGTCCGTTCACTTGCTCTCCCCAAGAGCTGGAGCAGCCACGAGCGCCCGGTAAGCCGGACGCCCGTGTCCGAGCCCGGGCACCGGAAACACGTTGAAAGATTCCCTGACGACAACGTGCCCTCTGCGCGCCCGGATGGTCCCCGGTGGCCCAATCGAACCCGGGGAACCAACTCGCACTTCAATACTACGCAGAGTGGCCACGCAAAGACATGGGTCGCCGGGCTCATTGTGATCATCCGCAACGATTGGCGGCGACGTACAAGAAGGTATGGAACTTCCTCCCGACGGCTCATGGCGTGCACGAGCATCGTGCAGGTCACATGATCCCTCCCTCTTCTTCGGAGGGGAATCGACCTCGACGACGAGCTCACTCCAGCAAGCACGGGCGATCTGTGCAGGCTGCCCGGTCAAAGCCGACTGCCTCGATTATGCGCTCCAGACCGGGCCCCGCTACGGCATCTGGGGTGGGTTGACGCAGGACGAACTACAGCCGCTGCGCAGACGTCGGCGCCTCAGATCTGCTTCCTGAGAGCGCAATCACCTACACTCCCCGAAGTGAGGACCCGCACGCTTCTTCCATCCCTCGGCCTGATCTCACTGCTCATCGCGGTGCTTCTGCATAGAGCGCGCCACGGCTCTCCGCCCTCGGCCGAAGCGGGAACGTGGGTCCCGCGCGACATCGCCGGATGAGGGTCGCACTCGCCCCGTCGGACGCTATCGGCATGAGGGCCGGGCGGGTGTTGCTGGCTGACGAGCGCGTTGAGGCGTTGGGTACGTTGGGAACCGGTGTGCGCTCACGAGATTCCAGGGTCACCAAGATCGATGACCTCGCCGGGTGGGACGTGATGGTCTCGGACGCCGCCATCGACGACCCTCGCATCCTGGCGGCAATCGACCAGCACGTGCCGATCATCACACCACACCCACTCCGCCACATCCGGAAGGCAAGCCGTATGGCTCCGGTGGTTGCCGCCGCGTCGATCGGCTCGGGTTTACCGGCGGCGCTTGCCGTGCTCCTCATGGAGCGCTTCGATGTGGTCGAGTCGGTGGTGGCAGCCATCACAGTTCCGCCCAAACGAATCCGGCAGGATCGTTCGGTGATGTTCCCCGATCCTGTCGGCGTTCGATGGTGTGAAACGGTTCCGGCACCGGTTTCTTCGCCGGCGGGATTGATGTTCGCGCATGCTCCATACGATGGAGAGCTCACGGCAATCAGTGTCCGAGCCGAGGGATTCGTCGGAACGCATCACGTAACCGCACTCGAGGCCGTCGTCGATGACCCGCTCTTCAGCGGAGCGATCGCTCTGGCGGGTGCGGCGATCATGCTCATCGATGGGCCGCCTGTCGACCGTCAGATCGAGGTCCAGGTGCTCGCAGCCGAGTATCTCAAAGCGTGTGTGGCTGCCGGGTTGGGAGTCGCTTCGTTCAGCGCCGCGTAGTCGCTACTTCCTGCGTCGGTTCGTCGACCCCTGACGTCTCCTTGTTCGGTGGTGGCGTCGGGTTCGTTTGCCAACCGGCCGGGGGTCGTTGTGGGGCAACTGGGACGTTCATTGTCTCTTCGAGCACGACCACCTCGATGCCTCCCACCACATCACTGACGAGGTTGTACATGACGGCCGCCAGCGTGGTCATGCCGGTCATGAACACGGTCCACGCGATCGACAGAAACACTGCGGTCCGGAGTAGTTGCTCACTATCCGGGATTATGTTCGTTGAGTCGAACAGGGCCAGTTCGGTGAAGAAGCTTTCGATCTTCTGAGGGATCTCAACGGCGTTGACGACGGACCACACGATGACTAGACCGAGCACGAGCGCCAGACCCAGGACGGCATACAACACCGCGGAGACCTTGAGAACGGTCCAGGGGTCGAACTTTCTGATGATTCTGCGTACCCGTCGTACCGACGTCATGGCACTCCTTGCTGAGCGTCGAGATTGTACCGGCAACTCCCGACTGCGCGGGGGATACCGAGTCGTTCAACGCTGTAGGGGCCCGTCGAGTTCCCCGACCGGCCCCGCAGCCTACTCCTCTTCTATTACGACGGGCGTGAACGCACTAACCGTCACACCCTCTGGAAGCCGGATTACTTTCACGCCACTGGCCTCCCGCTTCTGCCGGCTGACCGAATCGACTTTCGTTCGAATGGCGACTCCGTTAGAGGCGATCACAAACACTTCCATGCCCTTGGCGACCGCCCTGGCGCCGCTGAGCTTGCCGCGGACCCGGGTCAGTTTGATCGCCTTCACGCCCAATCCCCCGCGCTTCTGGTCGCGGAACTGATCCATGACCGTCCGCTTGCCGTATCCGCCGGACGTCAGGATCAGCACCTCGGGACCGTCGGCGCTCGAAGCGGCGGCCACCACCCGATCACCCTCGCGCAGCCTGATGCCGCGTACGCCCTGAGTAGCTCGACCCATGGGACGCAACTCGGATTCCTTGAATCGAATTCCCATACCCTGTTCCGTGAAAATCAGCAGATCGTTGCCCCCGGTGGTTGTTCGAACTGCCACCACCTCGTCGCCGTCCTGCAGTTTGATGGCGATGAGGCTCGATTGACGCGAGTCGTACTCGCGGAACAACGTCTTCTTGACAACGCCCTTGCGGGTCACCATCACGAGGAAACGGGAGGTCTCATAATCACGCGTGTCGACGATGGCTTCGATCCGCTCGTCCGGCTCGATCGGCAACACGGATTGCGCCAACACGCCCTTCGAGGTGCGGGCCTGCCTCGGTATTGTGTGCGCCTTGACCCGGTGCACCTTTCCCTTGTTCGTGAAGAACAGCAGGTAGGCATGGGCGGTTGTGTGAACCATGTACTCGACGACATCGTCCTCGCGCAGTTCGGCAGCCTTCACGCCGCGCCCACCACGACCCTGGATCCGGTAAGTGGCCGCCAGCACCGACTTGAGGTAACCGTTGTTACTCACGGTGAGGATCAGTTCATCGTCGGCAATCAAGTCCTCGAGCGAAAGGTCGCCTTCGTCGGGAACGATCCGCGATCGGCGAGGCTCCCCGTGCTTCTCGCGAATCGCAATCAGTTCCTCTTTGATGATGGCCCGCCGCCGTGCAGGGTCGGCCAGGATTGCCTCGAGTTCAGTGATGAGCGCATGGATCTCGGACAGTTCGGCCCGCAGCTTCTCGGTTTCGAGGGCGGTGAGCCGTCGAAGCGGCATGTCGAGAATGGCGTTCGCCTGGATTTCGCTGAGGCTGAACCTCTCAATCAGCGAGGCACGCGCTTCCGGGGTGTCGGACGATGCCCTGATGATCCGGACGACTTCATCGATATTGTCGACCGCAATGATCAGGCCTTCGAGGATGTGCGCCCTGGCCTTCGCCTTGTCGAGACGGAACTGGGTTCGCCGTTCGATCACCTCCATCTGGTGATCGAGGTAGTGCCCGATGATCTCCCCGAGGTTGAGCGTCCTGGGCACTCCGTCGACCAAAGCCACCGTGTTGACGCTGAAGTTCTCCTGCAACTGGGTCAGCTTGAAGAGCTGATTCAGCACAACTTGGGGAACGGCGTCCTTCTTCAATTCGATGACCAGCCGGGTACCGACCCGTGCCGACGAGTCGTTGCGGAGATCAGAAATGCCCGTGATCTTCTTGTCGTGAACGAGGGCGGCGATCTTCTCGAGGACCCGGTCTTTGGAGACCTGGTACGGGAGTTCGGTCACCACGATGGCGTTGCGCCCTTTGCGTACTTCTTGCACGTCGGCAACCGCCCGCATCTTGACCGAGCCACGCCCGGTGGTGAGAGCATCCCGAATTCCCGCCGTCCCGACGATATATGCACCGGTCGGGAAGTCTGGTCCCTTCACGAACTGCAATAGGTCCTCGACGGCGGCATCCGGGTTCTCGATCACGTACACGCAGGCGTCGATTATCTCGCCGAGGTTGTGCGGGGCGATATTCGTTGCCATGCCGACTGCGATTCCCTGTGAACCGTTGACGAGCAGGTTGGGGAAGCGGGCGGGAAGCACGGAAGGCTCCTGATGCTCGCCGTCATAGTTCTCTACGAAGTCGACCGTGTTCTCGTCGATCCCTTCGAGCAGCTTCGTCGAGATCGGAGCAAGACGGCACTCCGTGTACCTCATGGCGGCCGGGGGATCGTCGATGGTTCCGAAGTTCCCCTGCGGATCAACAAGCGGATGGCGAAGTGAGAACGACTGTCCGAGGCGAACGAGCGCGTCGTAAATGGCGTCGTTCGAATGAGGGTGATACTTAGCCATCGTGTCTCCGACGACCGTGGCACTCTTCTTGTGGCGTGATCCGGCACCCATGTTCGCCACGTTCATCGCATGGATGATTCGTCGCTGCACCGGCTTGAGTCCGTCGCGGACGTCTGGAAGGGCACGCGAGACGATGACGGACATCGCATAGTCGACGAACGACTGTGCCATCTCGTCGTTGATGTCGATCTCGCGGATATTCCCGTGTGGGTCTTGATCGGTCATGAGGTCCTCTGCTCAGATGTCCAGGAAACGGACGTCTTTGGCGTTCTGCTGAATGAAGGCCTTTCGCTCGGCCACGTCGTCGCCCATCAGAATCGAGAAGATCTCCTCGGCTCTGGCGGCGTCCTCGAGCTCGACCCGGATGAGCGTGCGGGTAGCCGGATTCATGGTGGTATCCCACAATTCGTTGGCATTCATCTCGCCCAGGCCCTTGAACCGGGTGGGGTTGACCTTCGGGTGGTCCCGGTGGAACTCCGCCAGGGCCGCTTCGTCCTTCAAATAGTGCACGCTGGAGCCGACCTTCACCCGGTACAGTGGGGGCTGGGCAACGTAGACGTACCC
The DNA here is from genome assembly GCA_029210695.1 of Acidimicrobiia bacterium. NCBI lineage: Bacteria > Bacillati > Actinomycetota > Acidimicrobiia > Acidimicrobiia bacterium. Next base: position 33,309 of record JARGFH010000032.1, on the reverse strand, counting down.
GGCTTCAATCAAACCTCGCATATGGCGGAACAAGAGGGTCAGGAGCAGCGTACGGATGTGAGCGCCGTCCACGTCGGCGTCCGTCAACATCACGATCTTGTGATACCTGGCTTTCGTTACGTCAAACTCCTCGCCGATGCTGGTGCCGGCGGCAGTGATGATCGCCTGGACCTCGTTGTTCTGGAGCGCCTTGGCCAGACGGGCCTTCTCGACGTTGAGGATCTTGCCCCGAATGGGCAGGATTGCCTGGGTCACGGAGTCACGGCCCTCCTTGGCAGGTCCGGCCGCCGAGTCTCCCTCAACGATGAAGAGTTCGCTGAGGCTCGGATCCCGGGAGGAGCAGTCGACCAGCTTTCCGGGCAGGCTCGTCGACTCGAGCAGCGACTTGCGTCTGGTCAGCTCACGGGCCTTTCTGGCTGCCTCGCGAGCTTTCGAGGCCGTGATGCACTTATCGACGATCCGGCGCGCTTCGCCTGCATTGCGCTCGAGCCACTCCGGCAACATCTGATTGAGGGTCTTCTCGACGTAGGAGCGGATCTCGGTGTTCCCGAGCTTGGTCTTCGTCTGACCCTCGAACTGTGGCTGCCGGACCTTGACCGAGATGACCGAGGTGAGCCCTTCCCGGATGTCCTCGCCGCTCAGATTCTCGTCCTTCTCCTTCAACAGGTTCTTCGAACGGGCGAATTCGTTGATCGCCTTTGTGAGTGATTTCCGGAACCCCTCTTCGTGCGTGCCGCCTTCGTGGGTGTTGATGTTGTTGGCAAAGCTGAGAACCGTCTCGGTGTACGAACCCGTCCACTGCATGGCGATCTCGAGTTCAGAGTCGTCCGACTCGTGGTCGAAGTAGATGATGTGCGCATGTAGTGGTTCACGTGTGGCATTCAGGTGCTTGACGAAGTCAATCAAGCCGCCCTTGTACATGAAGGACTTCTCTTGCGGTTCCTCTCCCCGCTCGTCGGTGAGGCGGATCTCGAGGCCCTTGTTGAGGAACGCCATCTCTCTGAGGCGGGAGACGATCGTGTCGAAGTGGAACTCGGTTGTCTCGGTGAAGGTCTTGGGCGAAGGCCAGAATGAGATCGTGGTGCCGGTGCGACGTGCCGGACGAATCTTCGTGACCTTCCCGATCGGCCGGCCGTCCACGAAGCTCTGTCCCCACAGGAACCCATCTCTCACGATTTCGGCGTCGAGCCTCGCCGAAAGGGCATTGACAACAGAGACGCCGACACCGTGCAAACCGCCAGACACCGTGTAGGCGCCTTGCTCGAACTTGCCGCCGGCGTGCAGCGTCGTGAGGACCGTCGTCAACGCCGAGGTCTTGGTCTTCTTGTGATGGTCGACCGGAATGCCTCTTCCGTTGTCCCTCACCCGCACTCCCCCGTCGGCAAGCAACGTGACGTCGATCCTTGTGCAGAAGCCGGCCATGGCTTCGTCCACCGCGTTGTCCACGACTTCCCAGACGAGGTGGTGCAAGCCGCGCGGCCCGGTCGAACCGATGTACATGCCTGGCCGGCGACGAACCGCCTCGAGACCCTCGAGGACGGTGATGTCGCCAGCGTCGTAGGACGATGGATTGGGGGCAGTCACTGGACTCCTTCAGCGTTCGACGTTCTCAGCAAAGGGGGGCCGGCGTGCGGCCCTCGGGAACGCGATTTACAACGATGTGATTATAGCGGTTTGGAGGCCCTTTCCCAAGCTCTCCGATAGGCGGAATCGCCATATTTCATATGGAATTATCGGGTTGGTGGAGGTCGTACTGTGACGGCATTCACAACTCCCTCGCCAAAGCGCTCGTCGAGGCGCCGCATGAGGTCGCCAACGGAGTACCGGAGGAACCGGACCGCCGTCGATGAGGCCGCCTCGACGATCAGGACCCCATCCTTTATCACCAGCGGATTCGACGCGCCGGCCCAGGGCGACCCAGCGATTTCATCCCAGTCTTGCATGAGCGACAGCGTCAGGTCTACCTGCTCGAGACCCATCGCACCAAGCGCCGACCTCAACAAAGCACCTATCGAGTGAAGATCGTTCACCGGATCCCCCGGTTAGCCACAGACCACCGATGGCCCTCCACAGGAACCTCCTCGGAACGAGCGGTCGTTATGAAGGTCTGTGCGGCCGGAAGTGCCCCTGCCAGAGCGCCGGCCCTGTCGCGATCGAGTTCGGAGAACACATCATCGAGAAGCAGGGCCGGTGGCTCCCCCACCGCCTCCGTAATGGCCTCGTGTGAGGCGAGTCGCATCGCCAACATGAGTGTTCGCTGCTCACCCTGGCTGGCCTTTGTCCGTGTATCCCGGCCGTTCAGGAGCACGATCGGCTCATCCCTATGAGGCCCAACGGTGGTGACCCTCCGCTCCCGGTCGACTCGATCGTGCTCGACGAGCGAGGCAATAAGCAATTCGGCCCGCTCGTCGGTTGTGATGTTGGTGGCCAGATCGCCACCCCAGCTTGAGGCATAGTGGAAGGACACATCGGCTTCTTCTCCTGCCAACCGCTCGTAGGTGGACCGCACCCATGGCTGAAGGGCTTCCACGGTCCGTGCTCTTCTTTCCATCACTTTCGCGCCCGCTTGTGACATTCTTTCGTTCCACACCGCCAGCGTGACCGGGTCGGCGTCACGGCCTTCTTGACGAAGGAGCGTGTTTCGCTGCCGGACCGAGCGGTCATATTCCTGTTGATCGAGATACGCTCCCGGCCACAACTGCACGGCTGTAGCGTCCAGGAAGTCCCTCCGATATGCCGGGCCGCGTTTGACGATGTCGAGATCGTCCGGCAGAAAAACCACGACACGCAGGTGCCCGAGCAGATCGCTCGATCGGGCCGGTCGCTGTCGATTTACCTGAACACGACGCCTGCCCTGCCGGGGAATCTCGACTTCGATCAAGGAGGACCCTTCGCTTCGCTCTACGTTGGCCCGGAGAACCGCTGCTTCAGCCTCGTCGTTCACCAGATCCACATCCGTCACATTGCGAAACGAGCGCAGCGCGCCGAGATAAGCGATCGCCTCCAGGACGTTCGTTTTGCCAGATGCGTTGTCGCCAACCAGGACGTTGATGCCCTTTTCCGGTTCGAGTCGAACGTGCAGGTACGAGCGAAACCCGGTCAGCTCGACCCAATCGATCCGCATTCAGATCCGAACGGGCATCAACAGATAGAGGAAGTCCCTGGCGTCCACGCCTCTAATCACACTGGGTTTGAGACCGTCGATGACCTGGATCTCGATGCGGTCGTCCTCGATGGCTGACACCCCATCGGCCAGATACCTCGGGTTGAAGGCGATCAGAATCTCATCCTCCGAACCGGAGAACTCTCCTGGCAGGTGTTCCGCCTCTCCGCCGACGTCCTGGCGGGTGACCGTCATTTCAACGCCGCCTTCCATCAGCTTGAGTCTGACCGGAATGTGATCCTCGGCTACCAGTGCTGCTCTGGACAGAGCTTCGAGCAAGGCCGACTTGAGGACTATCACCCGGTTGGGATACGACTCCGGGAGTAGTTGCTGATAGTTCGGAAAAGTCCCTTCAATCAGCCTCAACGAGAGGGTCCCTCGCTCGGACCCGAAGGCGGCCTCCCGGGTGCCGAGCGCCATTTTGACCTTTGCAGAACCCACGGTTTTGCTCAGTTCGCGGAGTCCCCTGGCGGGAATCAGAGCAGTAGTGGCCGGCGAAACGCCCGGCAGGTCGCGGACGGCCAATCGGTACGAGTCGGTTGCGACCAGCCGAGTGCCGGTCTCTGTCGCCTCCACCAGTATTCCGGTCAGGATGGGCCGCGCTGAATCCCCACTGGCCGCTGTTGATACCTGTGCCACTGAGGCGGCGAGGAGGTCACCGTCGAGGTTGACCGCCTCAGAGAAATCGGGGTCACCCAACTGCGGGTATTCGTCAACCGGGAGTTCGCGGAACTTGAACGCAGGGCCGGCTCCCAGGATCTCCACTTCTCCGTCCCCCGACCCGACCGTAACGGCTCCTTGGGGCATCTTTGAGATAGCTCCGTCGGCGAGTTTCGCAGGAATGACTACCGAACCCTCTTCGAGGACCTCCACCTCCGTCATCGTGCGCACCGTCATCTCGAGATCGGTGCCGGTTACTCGCAGCGTCTTTCCGGTGACTTCGCACAGCACGCCCTGAAGAATCGGTAATGCGGCTCGCGGGCCAACTGCTCGGGCTGCCCGAGAAAATACGTCGACAAGGTCGTCTCGTTCGGCTCGGATGCGCACGTATGTCTATCCCTTCTAAGTTCTAAATTAACGGTAGTAGTAGTAATAGGCCCTGTGGATTGTTGAGAACCACAGGAAAGGGCCAGTTCAGAGGACCTTTCCTGTCTCCACAGCGGTTGAGGACAACCAGGGAGATTCCCACAGGGCCCGTGGACGGGTGTTCGCAGCTTGCGTTTGTCGTCATGTTGTGCGCAGCTCCTGGGACAGCGCGGTGACCCGTTCGAAAACCGCATGATCGGTCTGCAGCAGGCCCTTCACCTTATCGACCGCGTGGAGCACCGTCGAGTGATCACGGTTGAAGAGATTGCCGATTTGAGGGAGCGAGAGGTCGGTGAGTTCGCGGCACAGATACATCGCCACCTGACGCGAGAGTACGAGCGGCTGCCGGCGGCTCTTCGCCCGGAGGTCGACTGCTGAGAAGCCGAAGGCCGCAGCCGCCCGGTCCATGATCTGGTCAGCGGTCAGGGGTCTGGGGGTGGAGGAGGGAACAAGATCCTGCAGCACATCCTGCGCCATCTCGAGGTTCACCAGCTGGCCGGTGAGGCCGGCGAACGCGGTGACCCGGGTCATTGCTCCTTCGAGTTCCCGGATGTTGTTCTCGACGCTCTCGGCAATGAACAACAGAACATCTTCCGGCACTGGTTGGCGAAGGGATTCGAGGTTCATGCGAAGAATGGCGAGACGAGTTTCGACGTCCGGCGGCTGGATGTCGGTAAGTAGTCCCCATTCGAACCGGCTGCGGAGGCGATCCTCGAGAGTGTCCAGGTGACGCGGATGTCGATCCGAGCTGAACATCATCTGCTTGCCAGATTCATACAGCGTGTTGAACGTGTGGAAGAACTCCTCGAGGATTTGTTCCTTTCCTTCGAAGAACTGCACATCGTCGAGCAAGAGAACGTCGGTGCTTCGAAAGCGAGCCTTGAACTCGTCCATCCGTTTGCTGCGGATGCCGTCGATGAACTCGTTGAAGAAGTTCTCGGAGGAAACGTAGCGGACAACCTGTAGCGGGTTGAGTTCCAGGGCGTGATGACCGACGGCCTGCAGTAGGTGCGTCTTGCCGAGGCCCGCCCCACCGTAGATGAAGAGGGGGTTGTAATGGGTCCCGGGTTGCTCGGCGATGGCCATCGCCGCCGCGTGGGCGAAACGGTTGGACTGACCAACCACGAAGTGTTCGAACGTATACCGGGGCAGCAAACGGCTACCCGGCCGGTTCGGTTTCCGATCAGCGGGCCGTGGGCGGGGAGGGGGTTCCGGTTCAGCGGCCTCGGGCTCCGGTTCCTCGTCGAACGGCAGCGTCATCGTTCCTGTTTCCAACTGAACCTCGATGTCCGGGCCAAAGACCGCCAAAGCCGCTCCCTCGATTGCGGCGAGGTGTTTTTCGGCAATCCATCTCCGGTGGAAATCGCTCGGCGCGACGAGGGTGAGCTCACGGTCAACGGGTTCTCTGAGATCCAGAGGCGCCAGCCAGGTTTGCCAGGTCACCGGAGATACCCGGTCCTGCAAACTCTTGCGGAACGACTTCCAATCGTCGGTTGTCGCTTGAACTTGCGTCAACGTCTTCCTCCAACCTTCCGTGCTAGATGTCCACAGGTATTTCCACACCATGTGGAGAGCGTTCCCCGACCTCCGGGTACTGACTTATTCCGTATTCGGGGCCGCGCACGACCTCGTTTTTTTGTACAGCACGTTGGGGAAGTGCCCGGTAGTTCAAAGCCCTGCCGGCGGGAGCGGAGTATATGGGTGACCCGTCCGGTGTCTCAAGACGGCGAAAACCGACCTTGTGGACTAATTGTGGGTTGCTTTGCCGCCGGAGTTTCGCCTGTTCAGTGCATCTTTCTCGGGTGTCGCTCGACGCCGCGCGGAGTCCGGATGTGGGCAATTCGGCCGGAAACGGGTTTTCGCGTGTTAGCCAAATTTCTCGCGGATCGAACGTGAGTACGGTCGCGATTTGCCTCACGGCCTTTGACAAAGGGGAGTCACCCTCCGTAACCTCGTGCCACCTCAGATTCGGAGACTTCCCCCATGAAACGCACCTTTCAACCTAACGTGCGCAAGCGCAACAAGAAGCATGGTTTTCGCGGCAAGATGCGAACCAGGGCTGGCCGCGCCATTATCAAGCGACGCCGGCAAAAAGGGCGGAAGCGAATCGCCGTCTGAGACGGTGTACCTCTCGCTGCGAGGTGCTTCCGACTTCCAAGCGGTATTTCGTCTTGGTACCCGATGTCGGCGCGGTGGGGTTCTAGTCGTTCGGGCGCCCGGGCCGGCCGGTCCACCTCGGGTGGGGTTCGTGGTCGGGCGTAAGGTAGGGGGCGCAGTACAACGGAATCGAGCGAAGCGCAGGCTTCGTGAAGCGGTTCGGAGGGTATCGCTCCAGGATGAGACAGACTATGTGATAGTCGCATCCGCGGCGGTCGTAGGAGTTCCCTTCGACCGGTTGATCAGATGGCTGGCGGATGCCATCGCCAGTGAGGAGACAGAGGCGTGACAGAAACGAGGGCCGGATTCGGCCCCGCAGGTGTGGCCCAGGCTTTCATCCGGGTCTACCAGAAGGCATTGTCCCCCGTCTTGGGGAAGAATTGCCGCTATCAGCCAACGTGTTCGCATTACACCTACGATGCGATTGGCCGATTCGGGCTAGTGCGCGGCGTATGGATGGGGATTCGTCGTATCGGGCGCTGCCATCCTTTCCGTGAAGGTGGCTTCGATCCAGTTCCTGAAAGAGAGGAGGCCAGCTGATGGGTGCCTTTTTCGACGGCATCAAGCAGGTGCTCGGATGGTTCCTCGCCCTGTTCTTCGACGTCGTCCCGAACTACGGGGTCGCCATCATCATGTTGACGATCTTGATCAACGTCGTGTTGTTCCCGTTGACGCTCAAGCAAACGCGATCTACCAGAGCTTTTCAAACCATCCAGCCGGAGATCAAGCGGCTTCAGGCCAAGCACAAGGACGATCCTCAGGCCCTCCAGGCCGAGATGATGAAGATCCAGAAAGAGGCAGGTGCGACACCGGGCGGATGCCTCATTCCCCTGCTGGTCCAGATGCCGATCTGGTTTGCCCTCTTTCGGGTCTTGAGGGACGCGGCCGGCGCCGACACTATCGCGGAATCGGGTATTCCAGTATCTTCCTCCTTGTTGGAACACCTCCTTGCCGGGGGCGGCAGGTTCCTTGGAATGGACCTTGGTTTTCACCCCTCGGATGTCTATTCGGCGGAAGGCCTCGTAGCGACCATTCCGTACCTCGTATTGATGGCCATCATGGTGGCGGTTCAGTTCGTCCAGCAGTGGCACGCGCAACCCCGGGATGGTCGTCCGCAGGACAAGCAGGCGCAGCAGATGCAGACCATCACGAAGTTCATGCCGTTGTTCATCGGTTTTATCTCGTGGAGCTTCCCTGCCGGCCTCACGTTGTACTGGGCGACATCGAACATTTTCCGCCTGGGTCAGCAAGCCATGATTTTCCAGATGGACGGCCGCCCCGCTCCCCCGCCGAAGGAAGAGCCGAAGCAGTCAGACTCAGATTCGGATGATCCCAAACCGGGTCCGGAGAAGCCGCAGGGATCGGCCAAGAAGAAGCAGCGCAGGAGGAGGAACTAGTGGAGTGGGTCGAAGTCAAAGGAAGAACCGTTCAGGTAGCCGTGGAAGCCGCTCTTTCCGAACTGGGATTGGAATCGGCCGAGTTCGCAGACGTCGAGGTCATCCAGCAGGCCGAGAAGGGTTTCCTGGGTATGGGCCGTGCTGATGCCATAGTCCGGGTCAAGGCAAAGCCGAAGAGACGCGCCAAGAGGCGACGCAAGCCACAAGGGAGCGACGGTCGTCAGCAATCATCCGGTCGGGACAAGCCGAGGCAATCACGACGGACCCAAGGGAGTGAGGGTGGTGGCCGTTCGGAACAGAACGCATCAAGACAACAACGGAGCGACAACAAGCCGAAGGCAGACGGTAGGCCACGGCGCCCTCAACGGCAGGAGGAAACCATGGATCGGAAGACCGCACCTTCGAATGAGCCTGAGTCGGATCTGCCGGAAGTGACGATGGACGAGCGCGTCGAAGTCGTGCAGTCCTTTCTCGAAGGCCTGGTCGGAGCTTTCGGTCTCGAAGGAGAAGTTAAGGCGCATGGAGAGGAAGGGATTGTGTTCGCGTCGATCGACGGTGCACAGACAGAGGCCCTGATCGGACAACGAGGATCCATCATGCAGTCCGTTCACGAGATCACCCGAACCGTTGCCCAGCGCAAGATCCGCGAAGGTACTCGACTGCGCCTCGACATAGCCGGCTACGCCGAACAGCGTCGCGAGGCACTGCAAATCTACGCCAAGCGCCTGGCGGAACAAGTTCTGGCAGAGGGCGGAGAAGTCATGCTCGAGTCGATGAACCCGAGCGATCGGAAAGTGATTCACGACGCAATCGCCGAGATCGATGGCGTGCGCTCGTTTTCCGAGGGCGAAGAACCGCATCGCAGCGTGGTCGTGTCGGCGGAGTAGCCGCGTGGGGCAACGGCCCTTTCGGCGCATTCAGTAGACGTTCAGTAAGAAGCCCCACCCCTGGCGGTGGGGCTTCTTGTATGTTCCACGTGGAACATGGCCGAACGAAAGCCAGGAGGTTCCACGTGTAACTATGCTGATGTCAATGGCACAGCAACAGAGTCACCTGGAGCGCGTGAGGAAATGGGTAGGGGTACCTCTCGGTAGGGATCAGACCCGTGTCCTTCACAGCTATGCCGACTGGCTGCTATCCGAAGCGCTTCCGTCCGGTGGAATCGGCCCTGACGAGGCGCCCCGCCTCTGGGACCGGCACATATGCGATTCCTTGGCATTCGCCAAGGCATGGTTCGACGAAGCGGCTCCCCGATCCGGCGTCGATGTAGGCAGCGGCGTAGGCCTGCCCGGCATTCCGCTGGCGATTCTCTGGCCAACGAGCCGTTGGACTCTGCTCGACCGATCCGGCCGGCGAGCGGACCTCCTCCGTAGGGCCGTTCGCGTGCTGGACCTGGCGAACGTGAGGGTGGTTCAGGGAACGTACGAGGACCACAGTGGCGCATATGAGGCGGTAGTGGCGAGAGGAGTGAACACGCCGGCCGTACTTGCGGAGCGAATCGCCCATCTACTAACCCCTCGGGGCCGGGCCGTCGTAGGCCTGACCCGGCAGGCTAGGGACGTTTGTACGGCGATCCCGGATGGACGGGTGGTCTCTATTCCACCAAAGGTCCTTGACGGCGGAGGAAAGATCCTTATCATTGGTCCTCGTGACCGCTGACAACCCCCCACTCATCGTTGCAATTGCCAACCAGAAGGGCGGGGTAGGCAAGTCGACCACCGCCGTGAACCTCGCGGCTGCGCTTGCATACCAGGGTCAGCGAGTCCTTCTCGCGGACCTCGACCCCCAAGGTAACGCGACCTCCGGCCTCGGAATTGACCGCTCGATGATCGATGCGTCCATGTACGACCTGCTAATAGGCGAGTCTACGTTAGTTGACGTTATTGAGCCTACGAGCGTTCGGGACCTTCATGTCATTCCCGCCACAATCGACCTGGCCGGCGCGGAGATCGAACTCGTTTCAATGTTCTCGCGCGAGCTGAAACTGAAGATGGCACTCAAAGACGTGGCCGGCATGTACGACTTCGTCCTGATCGACTGCCCTCCCTCCCTTGGCCTCTTGACCATCAACGGGCTCGCAGCCGCAGACGAAGTGTTCATTCCGATCCAAAGTGAATACTACGCTCTTGAAGGGTTGAGCCAACTCGTCCGCAATGTCGATTTGGTGAAGGGAAGCCTCAACCCGGAGCTCGAGATAGGTGGTGTCGTTCTCACCATGTACGACGCCCGTACGAAGCTGTCTGCGGACGTAGCTGCACAGGTGAGAGATCATTTCGGCGACAAGGCCTACAGAACGATCATTCCTCGCTCGGTTCGCCTGTCTGAAGCACCATCGTACGGAGAACCAATAGAGTCGTTTGACCCGATGAGCAGGGGGGCGATTGCCTACCGCGAGTTGGGCCGTGAGTTCATTCAGCGACACAAGAGCGAGTAGGGGAGGAACGATGCCGGCACGCCGTAGTGGTCTCGGGAGGGGCCTCGAAGCACTGATCCCCCAGCACGACTCCATTGAGCAGGGATATGCGGTACTTCCGATCGACCACATCGAACCCAATCCCCAACAACCGCGGGTGTCGTTCGATGAAGCTACTTTAGAGGAGTTGACTGCCTCTATCGTCGAGGTTGGAGTCCTCCAGCCGATCGTTGTCCGATCGATCGAGGAGAACCGGTATGAGTTGATCGCAGGAGAACGGCGGTGGCGGGCGGCCAGACGTGCGGGCCTCAATGAGATTCCTGCAATGGTCAGGACGACGGATAATCAGGGCACGCTCACCGAAGCACTCATCGAGAACGTTCAACGCGAAGACCTGGGCGCACTCGAAGAAGCTGCTGCGTATCGCCAACTACACGAGGATTTCGAGCTCACCCACGAAGACATCGGAAAACGAGTGGGGAAGAGCCGCGCCACCGTGACCAATGCCTTGCGCCTGCTGCAGCTACCTGCCGTGATCCAGGGCATGGTCGAGCGAAGAGAGCTCAGTGCCGGCGCGGCGCGAGCGCTCCTCAACGTCGAAGACGTTGCCTTTGCCGAACACATCGCAAGGCGCGCTGTCGACGAAGGGTGGTCGGTCCGCCAGGTCGAGGACGCAGTGCGCGTCCGTGCAAACGACAGGAATCAGCCACCCAAGCAGACGGTCACCCAGATTCGTCCCGTTGCCATCATCGAGCTGGAACACAGGCTTTCGGAACACCTGGGCACGCCGGTGAAGATCCAGTATCGAGGGGACAAGGGGAAAGTCACGATCAACTTTTCGTCACTTGACGAATTAGAACGAATCTATCGGGACTTCTATTCCTGATCGCCGGCGTCGACAAAGAAGCCGTTGATACCGGCGACCAATCCTTTCGCGTGTTCCGGTCCCAGCGTCGGGTGCGCAACGATCACTGCCGGCGATCTGGTGTGCTTGAGGATGGGAGCGGCCCGTCCGCCGATCGGTAGGTCGAGGCGAGACGCGATTGAGGCGGCAAGCAGCGCCCCAGCATCGCTGCGGCTCATCGCGGAAGCGAAGAAGTAGACCCCGGGTTTGTCCGCCTGGGGGAGCCGCAACGAGACGATCAGATCTGCCCCCATACGATTTGCCCGGCGAGCCCGAATCGACTCAGTCGAGTAAACGTCGACACCGCGCGAGAAGAGCGGTCGTCCTCCCAACACCTGGAAGATCTTAGCTGCGGCAGAAGCCATTGCCCAGGCGGCCGCCGCCTCCACGTCATCTCTACAAGAGGGGTCGAAGCAGGCCCGGCTCCCGACCAATGAGCGAGGGAGATTACGCATCCATTCTCGTTCCCGTACGGCCTCGCGTCCCGTCTTGCGGCTGGCTTTGCTCACGGACTGCAGCTCTGCGATCACTTCGGGGCCGGCAGTTCCGTCTACCGGCATGCCGCGATTGGTCTGGAAATCGATCATCGCTCGTGCAGTATCGGGTCCGAAGATGCCATCGACCTTTCCTGCGTCGAAACCCAGTGCGTTGAGGCGTCGTTGCAGTTCTTCAACGTCATCTCCGCGCAGCATCGGCCGACGGTGATAGAGGATCCGATCGCCGAGACGAAAACCCGCCTCGTACAGGGAACGCCAGGTGTCCGAGCCTACGATGCCGTCCGGGTCCAACCCACGAATCTGTTGGAAAGAAATGACAGCAGCGGCGGTGCCGTCGAGAAACTCTCCGCGGGGGTCGGGTGAACAATCGAAGCCCAACGACGAGAGCCGACCCTGAATGTCTCGGATCGGCTCGCCGGAATCTCCGACTCGGTACAGTCGCATGGCCCATAACGTACTACGTATCCCGTCCCCCGTGGGCGGCGTGCACCATCCGTTGTTGGTCTTGCGGTGGCGGGGCCGAGCGGACTCTCGTTATCCGATGAACTCGGCGAGTTCCTTCAGCATCTGATGCTTGGGTCGCGCTCCTACGATCGTCTTGGCCTTCTGGCCGTTCCTGAACACGATCATGGTCGGAATGCTCATGACCCCGTAGTCTGCGGCGCTTTGCGGGTTGTCGTCGATGTTCAGCTTGGCCAGGACGAGTTTGTCGGGGTATTCACCCGCAATTTCGTCCAGGATCGGCTCGACCATCTTGCATGGTCCGCACCACTCTGCCCAGAAATCGACGATTACCGCCTTGTCTCCAGAAATCGCATCCTGAAATGTGGCGTCGTTGATAGTGATCTTGTTACTCATGGGTTCCTCCTGAAGGATCTTCAGCGCCCCGCCGGTCGGGGAGTCAGCTTTGGTCGGCGAGCCAGCGTTCGGCGTCGATGGCTGCCTGGCAGCCGGTACCGGCCGCGGTGATTGCTTGCCGGTAGATGTGATCGGCCACGTCGCCGGCGGCGTAGACCCCCTCAACGGAGGTAGCTGTTGAACCATCGCCTCGCAGCTCGATATAGCCCGCCTCGTCCAACGCCAGTTGGCCCTTGAAGATCCCCGTGTTGGGCTCGTGACCGATGGCTACGAAGTACCCATCGGTTTGCATGTCGGTCACTTCACCCGATTCGACGTTCTTGATCCGGACGCCCGTAACCCCGTCGTCGCCCAAGACCTCGACGATTGTTGTGTTCCAGAGCACCTCGATCTTCTCGTGCTCGAGGACGCGTCTGGCCATGATGGCCGAAGCGCGGAACTCGTCCCGGCGGTGGATTACCGTCACCTTGGATGCGAACTTGGTCAGGAACAGCGCCTCCTCCATGGCGGAGTCACCGCCACCCACGACGACCAGTTCTTTGTCACGGAAGAAGAAACCGTCACAGGTGGCGCAGGCTGATACGCCGCGCCCCCGGAGTTTCTCTTCCCCCGGAATGCCGAGCCAACGGGCGGACGCCCCGGTGGCGATGATGATTGATTCGGCCTCGTATTCATCCGCGTCCACCCAGACCCTGAAGGGCCGGGTCGAGAGATCGACCTTCGTAACGTCGACAGTGTGGATCCGGGGAGCAAATCGTTCGGCTTGCTTGCGCACGCGTTCCATCAGCTCGGGACCCATGATCCCATCCGGAAAACCGGGGAAGTTCTCAACGCCGGTGGTGATCATCAGCTGGCCGCCTGCCTGGCTGCCCTCAAAGACGAGCGGATCGAGATCGCCACGACCTGCATACAACGCTGCTGTGAGTCCGGCGGGGCCGGACCCGATGATTATGACTCTTTCGGGCATGTCTAGTTTTCCTCAGGTTCCCTTGTTCTCTTCCACCACATGAACGCACCGCCGGCCAGGAATAATCCCCCGACCACGGCGAAAGCACCGGCAGCGGAGAGCGGGACGGCGAGGGCACGGATGATTGAGATGAATAGATAGACAACCGCAATGAGGCCCAGAGTGGCTGCCACGAGTCCGAGGGCGGCAATCTTGAGCACACGGCTGATGCGGTCGACCGTCATCTCCCGCACCTTCGTTGTGGTGTTCTCGAGAAAATCGGCGAACTTGATAGCGAATTCGTCCATGGACCAGAGGTTAGCGGCCGAGCACGCGGCAGGGACCAGGCTAAGGCGTTGAGACGAACTCGCCGAGAACCGAGCAGTCCTGGAGGGACAATGCCAGGGCCACCCTCTCGGCGGCGGTGGTGTAAACAACTACGAAGGCGGGTTCGCCTTCGAACACGACCTCGGCGGCAAGCTCCAACTGGGGTTGGTCCGGGAGCTGCTCCGGGCAGGATGTCTTGACCATCTCGGACACGACGGCAAACTGCTCCAGGATCTCTTTAGTGACGGCCAGGTCTGCCAGGTCCTCTAGGTCGGCCCCGGTCAGTTCAACGACTTCTGCCGGAGCCCCGGCCGCAGTCGTGGTGGCGGTATCGGGTGCCGTTCCATCGCCGCCGGCGCCCTCAGCCGAATACTGGAGAGCATCGTCGGAGGTTCCCGGCGCATCCGCCTGGGACAGCATTTCCTCAGCGACGGGCGAAGGAGCCTCAGCATCTCCTATCTGACTGCGAGCCGAAGAGAGTTCGGCTGAGGTTGCATAGTCGTCGTCCGCCGTGTCGTTTCCGGTGAGCTGGCCGAGCATGGCAACTGAAGCCAGGCCGACGACTGCAAATCCGGCGGCGACGGCGGCGATACGAGGGGCATATCTAGAGAACCATCCGACCGGTCGGGCCGGGAGGGCCTCGGCGAGCGAGCGGTGCAGGGCGCCACGTTCTATGTCGGTCATTGAAACGGCCGGAGCAGCTCGGAGGACCTCGAGTACGGCGAGCTGGGCTTCGTGCTCAGCAGCACACTCAGAGCAACTCCCGACCGCGCGTTCTGCCTCAACGGCCTCCTCCCGGGAAGCCGTGCCGTCCGCAAAGGCGGCGATGAGGTCGAAGTTGTGCTCATGCATCTTGATCGTTCCTTGGACGTCGCGGACCGTCGTCTTGGTTCCGCAAGATGTCGGCGAGGAGCCTCCGACCGCGAAAGATCCTGGATTTGGCCGTCCCGGTCGGTATGTCGAGAACCTCGGCGATCTCGGCAATCGATCGATCCTCCAGGTCGGAGAGAATGACCGCGACTCGAAACTCGTCGGGGATCCGTGCCAGGGCCTTTGTGAGGTCGGGGCGAAGCTCCGCCGATGTGAAGCCGTCTGCTCCTCTCGCGTCAACCGGCTCGAGGTGCTCCGGCAGCGGATCTGCCCTGCGCCGCTTCTCCTTGCGCAGCAGGTCGTAGCAGGTGTTGACGGCGACCCGGTAGAGCCAGGTGGAGAAAGCAGCCTGCCCGGTGAAACGATCGGCTTTCCGGTACAGGGTCAGAAAGGTCTCCTGCGTAGCGTCGAGTGCCGCCTCGCGGTTGGTCATCACCCGCAGACAGACCGAGAAGACGCGGTCCTCATGGGCTCGGACGAGCGCGTCGAACGCCGACCTGTCGCCACCGACGAACCGGTGTACCAGGGCGAGGTCTTCGCCGGAGCGTGCCGTCATGGCAGGAAGCGTACTTCGGAGATGCCCCCGACATACCCGCCTTCCGGATCGGCGGGCAGGTCGGTGATCCACACGAGCCAGAATCCATCTGCCCTGCCCGGGAGTTGGATTGATCCGCGTCCGTCTCGAATCGAACCGCCGGCAACGGGCTCCCAATCGTCGATCGTATCACCGAACGTTCGAGCCCAGAGAAGCCGGTACGACATCCCGTCCGTCGAGCCGAGAAGCTCGACTCCCGTCGGTGTTCCGTCCACCTCCAGGGCGAAGCCGAGCCCGCGTTTGACCAGAGGGAGGGGATCGTTGTAGCGCTCGGTGGTCCACGAGGTCGAGGTGGTTCCGTCCGTGAGGTTCGGTATCTCCAGGTTGTGCTCCGCGCCGTCCCCCTCGGGGTCGAAGATGCGGACATCGACGACGGACACGCTCGATGAGGGAGTCCCGGCCTGCTCGGTCGTTGTAGTGGTTGTTGATGTCTCGGAAATGGTGCCTCTGGGCGAGATTGGAAACATGAGCGGATCCTGTGATCCCGTGTTGAGCGAACGTCCGACCAGGAAGAGGATGATCGCGGTGCCGAGCATGGCGACGGCGGGCAGGATCCACCTCCAGGAGACGGTTCGTTCGGGCGTTGCTCCCGGCAGGGTTGAACTTGGAGCGGCGCGCAAGAGTTCGGCCAGGCCTGCCGCATCGAGGCCTCCGGCCCTTGCTCTGCTGAGGATCCGGTCGACACCGGGTGACAGGCCGTCAACCATTTGCGATGGAGCGATGTCATGCGAAGCGGAGCCGGTGACCGCCGTGGTGAGGGTGGTGGCGAGGTCCCGAACGTCCTTGCTGGCGCTTGCGCCTTCCGCGTGCCGCCCGAAGCCGGCGAGTTTGGCGGGATGGGCCAGCGAGAAGAAGATCGACTTCTCGTCTATCGATCCGTGCAGAATCCCACGCTCGTGGAGTGCTGCGAGTGCCTCTGCCAGTCCGGCGGCGTTGGGAAGGAACTCATGCACCGGCATCGTGTCGCCTGCTTCCCTTCGGTGTTCAAGCGTTATCCCTCCCGCCCACTCAGAAACCGAATAGGCACCATCGGGGAGACGATCCGCCGCGAAGACGGAGGCGAGGTGGGTGTGGTTTGCGCTGGAAGCACCACGGACTGCCTCAAAGAACTCCGCTTGGCGTTCCTCGCTCGTTTCCGGGCCGAGAATTCGGATCAGCACCGGCCGATCGAGGGCGGTATCGGTTGCGAGCCATTCCTCGATGTCACGATCGCGACCGAGGCGGACTTCGAACTGATATCGCTCTGGTAGGCGTGGGGGCACTGGTACCTCTGTGTCGACGCTAACTGGTTGGAAGGGTGACGTTGGGCATCAACCGGTGAGGTAGGCGATCCCGACCGTGCCGGGCCCGGTGTGGGTTCCGACGACGGCTCCGAGCAGGGTGACGATGAGACGGGAGTTCAGATGCGGTTCGATCCGGGCGGTGATCGACTCGATGTCTGGTGCTGCACCGTGGAAGAGAGCGGCGGCCCGGATCCGCGGACCAAGTGCCGCCACTCGCTCCTCGAGCGCAGCAATTGCTTTGGTCCGCGTCCTGACCCGTCCGAACGGGGAGACGACCCCATCTTCCAACGTGATCAACGGCTTGATGTTGAGGAGACTCCCGAAGAAGGCCTGCGTGTTTCCGATCCTCCCGCCCCGTTTGAGGTATTCGAGAGTGTCGAGTGCAGCGATTACTTTGGTGGACCGTGCGGCCCCGGCAGCACGGGTGGCGACGTCGTCGAAGCCGGCTCCTTCGGCCGCGTACCCGGCCGCCTCGAGAACGGGCAAGCCGAGTCCCATACCGACGCTCCGGGAGTCCATCACCTTGATGCGGATGTCCCCCGACAGGCGCTCCGCGGCGATGACCGCCGATTGGTAGGTGGCGCTCAGATGCGAGGAAATCGTGATCACGACGATGCCGGACGCCCCCTCGTTCGCCATCGTCCGATACCGCTCTTCGAACAGACCGGCACTCGGCGCCGCCGTTTCCGGTAGTTGGTCGGCAGTCACCAGCCGGTCCCAGAATCCGGCCGCCGTGAGAGTGCTCCGATCGACGAACTCCTCATCTCCAAAGCGGATCGTGAGCGGAACAACGTCCACACCGTATTGCTCGGCGACCTGCGCTGGAAGATCCGACGAGGAATCTGTGATGATCCGGATCATGGTTCCGACCGTCCGTCGCGACTCCAGATAACCAGTCCTGCTGCCACGCGGGTGAAGCCCTCCGACTCGTAGAGCCGGCCGGCCGGTTCGTTCTCCGGCTGTGTGTTGAGCAACATCGTGCGACAGCCGTGCTGCCGTGCCCAACCGAGCGAGGCGCGGACGAGTGCCCTGCCGTACCCCTGTCTGGCATGGTCCGGATCGACTGCGACGCGCTGGAGATAGCCGGTGGCCGCCCCGGCCCCGACGATCGCAAACCCCACCGTGTTCCCTGTGTCGCCGCGCACGGTCAAGAACACCGATGTCGGCGTTGCGTTCAATGCTTCCTTCAATCCTGTCGCCCCTAATCGCCACAGCGGTTCGAACGCGGCGCGATCGATCTCGATGGCATGGTCCCACTCTCCCTCTTCGCCCGCCAGCACCGGGACGGTTGGGGGCGTTGCCCCGGCGAGAAGTTCACGCTGGAACATGTCCAGCACGAGGTGCGGTCGAAACCCGGCTTCCTCCCAGATCGCGGTGCTCCCGGACGCCAGGGGAGGGGAGAGCACGGCGCCGCCTCCAACCGGGACGGCGGCGGCGGCGGACTCCAGGAACTCGGCACTTCCCCGGATCAGCCGGAGGTGCGCGTCGGGACTCTCGTCGTTCCAGGGTCGGGCGGTAGCAAGTGCCCATCCCCGCCGCAGCGCGATCGGCCCCGGCCAGGTGCCGCGAAGTTTCAAGCGGCCCGTCACGAAATCGTCTGTCCGGGCAGATAGCTGTTTTGCACATAACCAGAGTAGATGCTGGGGCGACGGGCGCAGCATGTGGCAAAGTAGGCACCATGCGAGTCTTGGCCGTTGGACATCCTTCCTTCCTGTTGCACGAGCAACGCGCCTGGCACCCCGAGCGACCCGATCGGCTGATTGCTGCCAGAGCCGGGCTCGAACTCGCTCCGGTCGACATAGTCGACGGAGAAGCCGGTCCCGTGGATTTCAACTTGCTTCAGACTCTGCATACGGCTGAATACGTGAGTGCAATCGAAGGGTTCTGCTCCGCCGGCGGGGGCGACCTCGATTCTGATACATACGCGGTAGCGGCGTCCTGGGAGGCGGCGCTCCGGGCGGCGGGAGCCGGGCCGCTGGCGGTGGACCGTCTGGAGGAGGGAGTAGCAGACCTCGCCTTCTGCCTGGTTCGACCCCCCGGTCACCATGCACTCGCCAACCGGGCGATGGGGTTTTGCATATTCAACAACATCGCATTGGCTGCCCGCTATCTCACGGATCGAGGGCAAAGGGTCGCCATCGTCGATTGGGATGTGCATCACGGAAACGGAACGCAGGACCTGTTCATCTCCGACGGACGGATCCTGTATCTGTCGATCCACCAGTTCCCGTACTACCCGGGCGGCGGCTGGCTGGACGAACTCGGCTACGGGCCCGGCGCCGGGAGGACCATCAACATCCCGGTCCCCGGCGGAACGACAGGAGACGTCTACCGCGAAGCCTTCCGCCGTATCGTGCTGCCGGTTACACGGCAGTTCAAGCCTGATTGGGTGCTCGTCAGCTCCGGGTACGACGCACACCTGAACGATCCGCTGGCCGACGTGAAGCTGATCGAGGCCGACTACGCGTACATGGCCAACTCCCTCGTCGACCTCGTTCCTTCCGGTCGGACCATCGTGTTCCTCGAGGGCGGCTATAACCTGGATGCGATTCGCGACTCGGTGGCGGCTACGTTCGCCGGCTTCGCCGGGGTCATCGATCCGAACGCTTCATCCCACGGCGAGTCCGAACCCGCCGCCTGGCGATCTCTCGAGTTGGCGGAAAGAGCGGTCGGGGAGTTCTGGGAAGTTCGTTAAGTCTGCCCGCTCTGGTGCCGATACCCACCTTCGGACCATAACGGGAGACATTGATGGCCGTTGCCCTGGATGATTTGCTGAAGAAAGTGATCGAAGTAGAAGCCTCCGACCTGCATTTGAAGGTCGGTTCTCCTCCCGTAATGCGAATCGACGGCGAGTTGCATCCCACCAGCCTCGATTCGCTGACGCCAACGGACACAGAAGCGTACGCCCAGACGATCTTCACTCAGCGAGCGGCCAAGGAGTTCCGCGAGACGAGCGAAGCGGATTTCGCCTACGGGAAACAGGAACTCGGCCGGTTCCGGGTGAACGTCTACCGGCAGCGTGGCTCAGTCAGCCTCGTGCTGCGCAGGGTGCTTCCGACCACACAAAACTTCGAGGAACTCGGACTTCCGAAGATACTCGAGAAGCTGTCGATGGAACAGCGGGGCCTAGTGCTGGTTACCGGGCCGACCGGATCAGGAAAGACAACGACGCTGTCTTCGATGGTCGATTACATCAACGAGGTACGCAGGGTCAACATCGTCACGATCGAGGACCCAATCGAGGTCTTGCATCGTGACCGGAACTCGATCATTTCCCAGCGCGAAATCGGGATGGACACTGAGGACTTCACCCAGGCGCTCCGCCGGGTTCTCCGCCAGGATCCAGACGTGATCCTGATCGGTGAGATCCGCGATGCGGAGACGGTCCGGGCGGCACTCCAGGCGGCGGAGACCGGCCACCTGGTTCTTTCGTCGCTCCACACGATCGACGCCACCGAGACGGTCAATCGGATCGTGGACTTCTTCCCCCCCTATCAGCAGAAGCAAATCCGCATCCTCCTGGCGTCGACCCTCAAGGGTGTCGTGAGCCAGCGATTGCTGGAGAAGTTGGACGGTCAGGGTCGAGTTCCATCTGTCGAGGTGCTCACGATGAACGGTCGGGTCTACGATCGGATCGTCGACGAGTCCACGACAGGTGAGATCGTCGAAGTGATCGCGGAGAGCGAGTTCTACGGCATGCAGACCTTCGACCAATCGATCCTCAATCTCTATCAAAAGGGCCTGATCTCGTTCCAGATCGCAGTTGCGAATGCTTCGAACCCCCACGATTTCCGGGTCAAGGCCGAACAGATGGGACTCGTAACAGTCTGATAGCTCGAAAGCTCAAGGCCACGGGTGGAGAGGGCCGAAAGGTGGGACCGTTCAATGAACGGTCCCACCTTTGTTGTGAAATGGGTTGCAGGTTCTGAGTCCCGGGTGGCGGTTCGCAATTGGCAATTCGTCGCGTTCTTGTGGCCCTATCCTTCTCCCATGATTCCTGAGCGGCTCCAATGGCTGGTGCGCGCCGACGCCCCGGCCGTCGAACTCGCCGAACGGTTCGAACTGGCCGGCCACCAGCTATACCTGGTCGGAGGTTCATTGCGCGATGCTCTGCTAGGCCGGACGCCCGCGGATCTCGACTTCGCAACAGACGCCCGGCCCGACGAGATCCGATCCACCGTCGACGGGTGGGCAGACAACGTGTTCGGGGTGGGGGAGCAATTCGGGACGATCGGCGTTCGGAAGGGCGAGGAGATACACGAGATCACTACGTTCCGGGCTGAGGTCTACCGCGATGAGTCGCGCAAACCCGTTGTCACATATTCGAACGACATCGAAACAGACCTCTCCCGGAGAGATTTCACCGTAAACGCCATGGCACTGCGGTTGCCGCACGCCGAACTGGTGGACCCACACGGCGGTCTCACTGATCTCGCTCAGAAACAGCTCAGGACGCCACTCTCGCCGGAAATATCATTCTCTGATGATCCCTTGCGAATGCTCCGGCTGTTCAGATTCATCGCCACCATCGGTTTCGTTCCCGACGAGGCTGCTCTGTCGGCCGTCGCCGGGATGTCCGAGCGGCTGGAAATCGTCTCGGCCGAGCGGGTCCGCGACGAGCTTTCAAAGCTCATGGTCGGTGACCACGTGGCGGATGCCCTGTGGGGCCTGGTGCAGAGCGGCCTGTCCGACCACTTCCTCCCAGAACTCTCGTCTCTGCGGATGGAGCAGGACCAGACCCAACGTCATAAGGATGTGCTGAGCCATACGATCGCGGTGGTCGACAAGACGGAGGGGCGTCTTGTGATAAGGCTGGCTGCCCTCCTTCACGATATCGGGAAGCCGGCTACCCGTGAGTTCGGGCCGCAGGGAGTCACGTTCCATCACCACGAAGTGGTCGGTGCCAGGATGGCGAGGGAACGGTTACGAGCCCTCCGTTACGACAACCGGATCGTGGACGACGTCTCGACACTGGTGTTTCTGCACCTTCGACCGCATACCTTCAAGATGGGGTGGACGGATTCTGCAGTGCGTCGTTACGTTCGTGATGCCGGTCCGCTGCTCGACGACCTGAACCAACTGGTGCGCTGTGATGTCACAACGGCCAACGCAGGGCTGGCACTGAAGATCCAGCGCCGCATCGATGAGCTGGAGGGAGTGATCGCCGATCTTGCCCAGCGCGAAGAACTGGCCGCCCTCCGTCCTCCTATCAACGGGCATACCGTGATGCAGCACCTCGGGATCCCTCCCGGACCGATCGTCGGCGAGATAATGGACCTGCTGCTCGAGTACCGGCTCGACCACGGCCCGTATTCCGAAGCGGAAGCCCTCGTCCTCGTCGACAGGTGGGCACAGGAGAAGGGCAACGCGTGAAGCGACCGGCAGCACTGCTCTCACTGCTGCTGGTTGGGTGCACCGCTTCGACGTTCGACACCACGACCATCCCAACCGTTGCGACCGCATCGTCTACGTCTGCGGCGACGACGAGCACTCCGTCCCCAGCTTCTACATCCACGACCATTCCGACGCCCGGTCCGGGTGACCCAGGATTAGGGGACACGATGTATGCCGGGCTGGGCAACAGCGGCTACGACGTAGATCACTATGCATTAGACCTCGACTTTGATGGCGAGCAACTGGCGGGAACCGCCACCCTGACTCTTCGCCCGACCGAGCCGTTGTCGTCCTTCTATCTGGACCTCACCGGCCTCTCAGTGGTGTCGGTCACCGTCGACGGCGAAACCGCTGGTTTCGAGACGGTCGACGAGTTGCTGGTTCGACCGCTTCTGCCACTGCCGGAGGGCCGGGTGGTCGCAGTTGTTGTGGAGTATCAAGGCGTGCCGGCGTCGATCCCGAACGTAGCCGGCAGATTTCGAGTGGGATGGCACGAGAGCGTGGACGGATGGTTTGCGTTGAGTGAGCCGGCCGGCGCCGAGACCTGGTTCCCCTCGAACAACCATCCGCTCGACAAAGCAACCCTCTCGCTGCGGATCACGGTCCCTGCCGGTCTCGTGGCGGTGTCGTCGGGAGTCCTACGCGGCCAGGAGGAAACGGCCGGTGGCTCGACCTTCGTGTGGGAATCCGACGATCCGATCGCCCCGTATCTCGTGGCCCTGGCCATCGGTGACCTCGAACGCCAGACCAGCACGTCCGGCGAGGGAGTGCCCATCGTCAACTACTTCGATGACGACGTCGGGCCGGCCGATCGGTTGATCTTTGATCGGCAGGGGGAGATGATCGATTTCTTTGCAGGGTTGTTCGGCCGCTATCCGTTCGATGAGTACGGAGCCGTCGTCTTGGAAACCATCAATGTGCCTGCGGCGCTCGAGACCCAGACGCGAGCGACCTTCGGCACTCAGATTCTGGCCCTGGGCGAGCCGGTAGTCGCCCACGAACTTGCGCACCAATGGTTCGGGGACTCGGTGAGTGTTGCCGACTGGAGTGACGTGTGGCTCAACGAGGGCTTCGCAACGTACGCGGAATGGATGTGGGCGGGCCACTCGAGAGGCGAGGCAGCCCTCACCGGCGAGGTGGAGAGAGCCTATCGCACCCTCTCCGGCGCGGCACTCGTCGAGTCGACCGGAAGTGCGGTCGCCGCATACCAACAGGCGCTGGTGGCGTACCCGCCTCCCGGGACCCCGCAACCGACCGACCTTTTCAATGCGTCCGTCTACATAAGGGGTGGCTTGGCGCTGCACGTGCTGCGCATGGAGTTGGGTGACGAGCGGTTCTTCGCAGTTCTGCAGGACTGGGCGACGACCCACCGCTACGGCAATGCGAGCACAGACCAGTTCCTAGAGCTGGTCGAGACGTCCGGCGGCCCAGCAGCTCGACAGCTCATGGAGCAATGGTTGTTCTCGCCGGCCTTGCCGTCTATCGATGAGTTGGGTTTGCACCCACCCTCATGATGCAGTGGCGGTCAGGGATCCGTCCCGACCGGCGCAAAACGTAGAACCCAAAACCTAGAACCTGCCCGATTGACATTTCTATGCACTTGTGTGTATGTTCATGCGTTCCATGGGTTACCAAACAGCAGTCATCGGAGCGTCGGGATACGCCGGAGGAGAGCTCGTCCGATTGCTGGATGAGCACCCGGACTTCGAAGTCGCCTACCTCGGGGCGCACTCCCAGGCGGGCGCGGCTCTCTCGTCCGTGCACCCCCATCTGGATCGCGGCGCTCGGGTACTCGATTCGAACGATGTTGATGCGATCCCCGACGTTGATGTTGCCTTTCTGGCTCTGCCGCACGGATCATCAGCCCTAGTCGGCAGCCGGCTGGCCGGGCGCGGTATGAAGGTGATCGACCTCGGGAGCGACTTCCGCATGGACACCCCGGAGCGATATGAGGAGGCCTACGGATCACCTCACCCGCGGCCGGATACCCTGCAGGACTGGGCCTACGGGCTTCCTGAATTGTTTCGCGACGAGATTGCAGCCTCAGAACTCGTGGCGGCGCCCGGTTGCTATCCGACCGCTTCGTTGCTGGCGCTGGTGCCGCTGGTGGCCAATGGCATCATCGAATCGACCGGGATCACGATCAACGCCATGTCAGGAGTTTCCGGGGCCGGCCGGTCACTGCGGGAGGACCTTCTATTCGGTGCGGTGGACGAAGGTGTCAGGGCGTACGGAGTGACGACTCACCGCCATCGTCCGGAGATCGAGATGGGAATCGAACGAAGCGTGGGACGCGCTGCTCGGGTCACGTTCACTCCCCATCTCGTCCCGATGCAACGCGGCATCCTGGCAACGGTGACGGCCCCGGTGGCCGGCGGAGTCACCAGGCGAAACCTGCAGGATGTCTTCCGCGCCGCCTACGGCGACGAAGCCTTCGTTGAGGTGGTCGACGACCCACCGCAGACCAGGTGGGTCGTTGGTTCGAACCGTGCGCTGATCGCGGCTTTCCTCGACGAGAGGACGCGGACCGCGCTGGTGTTTTGCGCAATCGACAACCTCCTCAAGGGGGCGGCCGGACAGGCAGTTCAGGCCGCCAATCTCATGTTCGGACTCGATGAGAGGTCCGGGCTCCCGAAGGCGGGGTGGATGCCGTGAGCGTTACCGCAGCCTCCGGGTTTGCCGCAGCGGGCGTGGCCTGCGGGATCAAACCCGGCGGCGTTCCCGACCTGGCAGTCGTGTCGGCCGGGACCGCCGTCCCGGCCGCCGGGGTCTTCACGACCTCCACCACCGCCGCCCCGCCGGTACTGGTATCCCGCCAACATCTGGCCTCTGGGTCGGCCCAGGTGGTCGTGGTCAACTCCGGCTGTGCCAATGCCGCGACCGGCCGGCGCGGCTACGAGGTCGCCATCAAGACCGTTGGGGCGGCCGCGAATTCCTACGGCTGCGAAGCAACGGAGGTCCTGGTGTGTTCGACCGGCACGATCGGTCCGCAACTTCCGGTTGAACGCCTGATCCAAGGCCTCCCGACGGAGCTGGGTATCGATCGCGAGGCGGGCGGGGCGGCTGCCACCGCCATCATGACCACCGACTCGGTGCGGAAAGAAGCTGTGGTTGCGAACGGCGGGTACACCATTGGCGGCATGGCCAAGGGCGCCGGGATGATCCGGCCCGATATGGCGACAATGCTGGCGGTCCTCACGACCGATGCGATCGTTCCGGCAGATCGGCTACAGCGAGCGCTTCAATCTGCAGTCAACGAGAGCTTCAACTCACTCAACGTCGACGGGTGCCAATCAACCAACGACTCTGTGGTGATCCTGGCTTCCGGTGCTTCAGGCGTCGAACCCGGCCCCGAGGACTTCGGGGCCTCCCTGAGCGAGCTATGTCGAGATCTCGCCTATCAGATCGCGGCGGATGCGGAGGGAGCGACCCGGGTGGTCACCGTCCGGGTGCATGGAGCTTCCGACGATGCGGAGGCCAGAGCGATAGGCAAACACGTGACCGACTCCGATCTCGTTCGTGCTTCGTTCTACGGAGGCGACCCGAACTGGGGGAGGATCTTCGGGGCTCTCGGAGTCGGCCCGGGCCGAGTAGAACCAGAGGCGATTTCGGTTTCGTACGCGGGGGTGACGGTGGCACAGCGGGGAGTAGGCCTTCCCTTCGACGAACAGGCGCTGGTTTCGACCCTGATAGGCGGCGACTTCGTGGTCGACGTGACGGTCGGCGCCGGTTCGGGGCGAGCGACGGTACTCACCACCGACTTGACCCCCGATTACGTACGGTTCAACGGGGAACGCTCATGAGTAGAACACCGCCGGATTTGTCCAAGAGCCGCATCGCCCGTTCGATGGGCAAGGCGACCATCCTCATGGAGGCCATGCCGTACATCCAGGAGTTCAAAGGCAAGACGATCGTCATCAAGTACGGCGGTTCGGCGATGGCCGACGAGTCACTTCGACATACGTTCGCCGGGGATGTAGCGCTCCTGGCGTTGGTTGGCCTTCGGCCGGTAGTCGTGCATGGAGGCGGGCCACACATCACCAGGGCGATGGGTCAGGCCGGGGTTGAACCCCAATGGATGGATGGGCTGCGGGTGACCGACGCGGACACGATCCGGGTGGTGCAAACGACGCTGGCCGGCGAGATCAACCCGGACATCGTGCGGTTGATGGGTTCGCATGGGGCCATGGCGGCAGGCGTGACCGGCATCGACGGCAGCCTCTTCGTTGCCGCACCGAGAGACCCGATGCTCGGCTTCGTTGGAGATATCACCCAGGTGAACCCCGATCTCATCAGCCGGATGCTGGTCGAAGGGGTTGTTCCGGTGGTTGCTCCGCTGGCGCTCGGAGAAGATGGTCACGTCTACAACCTCAACGCCGACACCGCGGCCGGCGCCCTGGCCGAGGCGCTGGAAGCGGAGAAGTTGGTGTACCTGACCGACGTTGAGGGCCTGTACAGCGACCTCGGAGACCGCGATTCACTCATTCAGCGGGTGACGGTTCAAGGACTGCGCGAACTGGTGGAGTCCGGGTCGGTTTCGAAGGGGATGCTGCCGAAACTCGACTCGTGCATTTCGGCGATGGAGGCCGGAGTGCACCGTGTTCACATACTCGACGGCCGGGTTCAGCACGCCCTGTTGCTGGAGATATTCACGCCGGAAGGCATCGGCACGATGGTCGAGTCGTGACCGAACTCGCCGCTCGCGAAGCTGCCGCCCTCATGCACACCTATCAACGGCTTCCGGTCGCATTTGTGCGCGGAGATGGAACCCGCCTGTTCGATGTGGCGGGGAAGTCCTACCTCGATTGTCTCAGCGGCATAGCTGTGACCTCCGTCGGCCATGCCAACCCGCGGGTGGCGGAAGCGGTGAACCGACAGATGAGCGCACTTGTCCACGTCTCCAACCTGTTTTATACCGCACCACAGGTTGACCTTGCCGAGCAATTGTGTCGACTGTCGGGACTCGACCGTGTGTTCTTCTCGAACGACGGCGCGACGGCCAACGAGGCAGCCATCAAGCTCGCCCGGCGATGGGGGCAGGCTCAGCGAGGTCCCGAATGCTTTGAGGTCATCACGCTCGACGGCTCGTTTCACGGCCGGACGCTGGCGACGCTGGCGGCCACCGGGCAACCGGCGAAGCAAGCCAGGTTCATTCCCCTGCCAACCGGATTCCTGCAAATTCCTCCGAATGATCTACCGGCCGTTGCGGCGGCCATTCATGGCGGTACCGCGGCGGTGATGATCGAGACCACCCAGGGAGAAGGGGGAGTTCTTCCCCTGGTTGAGGAGTATCTAACCGACCTCCGTTCGTTGTGCGACGATCGCCGGGTTCTGTTGATCGTCGACGATGTACAAGCCGGTGTAGGTCGGACGGGCACGTGGTTTTCCTGGCAGAGCCTCGGTTTCGCTCCGGATATCGCCACGGCCGCCAAAGCACTTGCCAACGGTCTTCCGATCGGCGCCTGCCTGGCGACCAAGCAGGTGGCGGCTGCCTTCCAACCAGGAGATCACGCCACCACCTTTGGCGGCGGCCCGGTGATCTGCGCGGCGGCGCTGGCCACGCTGGCTGAGATCGAGGAAACGAAACTGCTGGACAACGTGGTGGCGAGGGGCGAACAACTGCGACTTCTCCTCGAGCGCGTAGCCGGAGTAGCCCAGGTGCGGGGGCGCGGCCTTCTCATTGCTGCAGTCCTGCAGGAACCGATCGCCGAGGAGGTCGTGTCAGCCGCCCTCGGGGAAGGATTGGTGATCAACAACGTTCTGCCGGACGTGGTTCGTTTCACGCCCCCGCTCACGATCAGCGCGGAGGAGGTCGCCGAGGCGGTCCGGAGGTTCGAGAAAGCAGTCGCCAGAGCAACACCTGAAGGCCCAACTGCCTAGCGGCTACCGCTGAGCCAATTGCCAATTGCCAATCGCCAATTGCCAATCGCCGAAGCCTGTCTCTATCTGGCGCGTTCGACCTTTGTGACGGGTGACGTCCTGGTGGTCGACGGTGGCCACCACCTGGTGTGAGGGCCCGGTACCGAACAATCGGCCGACCTCCTCTATTCGCATGAATATGCAGTAGTGCGTATAATCACGCTATGAACAACACAGCGGCGCGGCGAAGGGCGATTCGTCGCATCATCGCCCACCAGACGGTGGCAAGTCAGTCGGCACTCGTCGAGCAACTGGATCAGGCGGGATTCGAGGTTACGCAGGCAACGGTGTCACGCGACCTGAAAGAACTCGGTGCGATCAAGGCTCGGGACGACCATGGGAACTCCGTCTATGCGCTTCCCGCACCCGGCGGGGCCGTCGACGAGACGGTCGTTGCTCAGGCCTTGCGCCGGGTCCTGGCTGAGTTCGCTGAGACGATCGTGCCGACCGGAAACCTCGTAATCATCACCACGCCGCCGGGAGCCGCCCAGGTCGTGGCGGGTGCCGTCGATCGGGGAGGAATCGAAGGAGTGCTGGGGACGGTGGCAGGCGACGACACGCTGCTCGTGGTCGTCGCAGACAGCATCGGCGGTTGGCGGATTGCAGAACAACTCGAACAAATCGGAGCAGGCCCATGAAAGTAGTCCTCGCCTACAGCGGCGGTCTCGATACATCGATCATCCTGAGATGGCTGGTGGAGGAGTACGACGCTGAGGTCATCGCCTACACCGCTGACGTCGGTCAAGGTGAAGAGGTCGAGGAGGCGAAGGTCAAGGCGCTACAGACCGGCGCCGTGGAGGCGATCACCGAAGACCTCACCGCGGAGTTCGTAGAAGACTATGTGTTCCCAGCGCTGCGGGCCAACGCCGTCTACGAGTGGTACTACCTGCTCGGAACCTCACTGGCCCGGCCGGTAATCAGCAAGGGAATGATCGAAGCGGCCCGCAGATATGGAGCAGATGCGATCTCCCACGGCGCCACCGGGAAGGGAAATGACCAGGTTCGTTTTGAGATCTCTGCCTACGCCCTAGAGCCGGACATCAAGGTGATTGCCCCCTGGCGTGAGTGGGACCTGAAGGGCAGGGCAGATCTCGTCGCCTACGCCGAGCGTCATGGGATCCCCATTCCGGTCACGGCCGACAAGCCGTATTCGATGGATGCCAATCTTCTGCACGTCTCGTATGAGGGTGGAGTGCTCGAGGACCCGTGGACGGCTCCTCCCAAGGAAATGTTCAGGACGACGGTCGACCCGCAGGATGCCCCCGACGAAGCGCAGACGATCACCGTGACGTTCGAGAAGGGCAATCCGATTGCGGTAGACGGCATCGAACTGAACCCAGTCGAACTGCTGACGCACCTCAACGCCGTTGCAGGAGCGCACGGCGTCGGACGGGTCGACCTCGTCGAGAATCGGTTCGTCGGGATGAAGAGCCGCGGGGTGTATGAGACCCCCGGTGGGACCGTGCTTCATCACGCCCACAAGGCCGTCGAGTCCATAACGCTGGATCGAGAGGTCGCCCACCTCCGCGACGAACTCGTGCCCCGCTATGCCGAGATGGTCTACAACGGATTCTGGTTCGCGCCCGAGCGGGAGGCACTCCAGGCCTTCATGGACTCAGTGCAGGTGCGGGTATCGGGAGAAGCCCGGTTGAAGCTGTACAAAGGCGGCGTGTACGTCGAGGGTCGCCGGTCGGATCACTACGGACTGTACGACCACGCCACGGTCACGTTCGAAGAGGACTCGGTATACGACCAGGCGGATGCCTCGGGCTTCATCAAGTTGAACGCGCTCCGGCTGCGAAGGCTTGCTGAGGAGCGGCTAGGAGCAGGGGAGTGATTTGTCCATTGTCCTGGAAAGGGAGCGTTTGGTGGTTGTGAGACATCTAAGCAAGGCCGGGGCCGGAGACGCTCTCTGTCGCTCCCCCGGCCGGGGGGAGTACACCCGGCTGCAGGCCGGGTGGGAGGGGGGCTGCCGTCCTGCAGCCGGCGGCTTCGAGTTCCTCCGGAACGCGCGCCGGTGTTTCGTGTTGGCCCCCCTACCTCCGCCTCCGCTTCGCGTTGGCGCAGGTACCTTCCCCCCTCCGGGGGGACCGACCCACCTACTTGGTTCTCCGGGTCGCGTTGGCGCAGGCGCTTTCCCCCCTCCGGGGGGACCGACCCACCTGGCACGCGCCACCGCCTCTAGGTCTCGCACGAATCCGCGACCAAGTACAAGGTATCAGCTACCAGGTACCCGGTACTGCTCGAGGTACGCGTCGTGACCCTCTGGAGTGGGAGATTCGCTGAAGGCCCGGATGAGGTCCTGTGGGACTACACCGCGTCGCACACGGATCGGCGCCTTCTAGAGGTGGACGTCGAAGGCTCGATCGCCCATGCGGGCATGCTGGGAAAGGTCGGGATCCTCTCCGACGAGGAGGCCGCGGCCGTCGGCGATGGCCTGCGTGCGGTCCTGTCCGAGGCGCAAGCGGGCGCCTTTGAGTTCCTCGACTCGGATGAGGACGTGCACTCGGCCGTCGAACGCCGGCTCATCGAACTGATCGGGGACCCCGGGCGGAAACTCCATACCGGCCGATCGCGTAATGATCAGGTGGCGCTCGACCTGCGCCTCTATCTGATCCGGGCGTCTGACCGGAGGATCGCCCAGTTGGAGACTTTCGTTTCAACGCTGGTCGGACTGGCTGAGGAGCACGCCGGGACGATTGTTCCCTCATATACGCACCTCCAGCAAGCACAGGCGGTACCACTCGGCCATCACCTGCTCGCCTATGCGTGGATGGCGATGCGGGATCGGGAACGATTCGAGGATGTGAAGAAGCGCCTCTGTGTCTCGCCGCTCGGCGCGGGTGCGGCCGGCGGGTCGAGCCTTCCTCTCGATCCCGAAGAAGCGGCCCGGTTGTTGGGGCTGCCCGGCTTGTTCGAGAACTCGATGGACGCGGTCGCGTCGCGCGACCTTGTTGCCGAGTATGCCTGGGTGTGCGCTCAATCTATGGTGCATGCCTCCCGTCTGGCGGAGGAGATGATCCTGTGGTCGACGTCGGAGTTCGGCTGGGTGACGTTTTCGGACCGGCTAACGACTGGTTCATCGGCTCTGCCGCAGAAGAAGAACCCTGATATCGCCGAACTCGCCCGCGGTCGGGCGGCAGGAACGATCGGAGACCTCACCGCCCTCCTGGCCCTGCAGAAGGGTTTGCCGCTCACGTATAACCGTGACCTGCAGGAGGACAAGGAGCATGTCTTCCGGGCGGATGACGCCCTGGCGGGGACCCTTGGTGCGCTCACCGCCCTCCTCGGGGGTGTCGAATTCCATCCACCGCCGCCTTCGGCGTGGGTCACCGCACTGGATCTGGCCGAGGCGCTGGTCGGCCGGGGAGTGCCGTTCCGGGCGGCGCACGAGGCGGTTGGGGCCCTGGTGGCGGCGTTGATGGCGGACGGCCGGTCGCTGGACGAAGCGACGGTGGACGATCTCGCCGCCGCACACGCGGCCTTCGAGCCGGCCGACTTGGAGCGAATCGATCCATCCGACTCGGTCCGCCGGCGGGCAACGAACGGCGGCGGAAGCACCGAAAGCGTCCGCCGACAGATCGAACGCCTCCGCGAGACGCTCCCCTAACCCTTCTTGCGTCAGTTTCGGGTCCCGTGCGGCGGACCGACGCAAGAACGGGATCGGACGAGCCGGGAGCCACCGAAGGTGGCTCCCAGGCAGTCGGTCGTGATTTTGGTGCTATCCGTCCTTTATCCCAGAGTGGATCTGGAGATTGCCGTTGTCGATGTCCACGACCGGGTAGTAGAAGTCCCAGGTGCTGAGATCAGCCCAGTCGGTCGGCGCATCTCCGCAGTCGATAGCTATCCCGTATTGATCGGGATCTGCTCCCTTCTTTGTTGAAGGCTCGCCGTGGTCGTGCGCTTCGGCGAAGAACATGCAGCCTTCAATCCAGGCGTCGTTACCGAGCATGACCCGGGCCGTCCCGGCGAACTCCGCAACGTTGGCATTGGCATCGGGAGGCTCAGGCCCTTCCAGACCATCGTTCGAGAACTGGAGATACTCGATCGATGTCGAGTGCATCTTCAGATCGTTGACGGCGCGATCGTTGAACTGCCACTGTCCGACCACAGTGAAGTCGGCCAGGAAGCCGACGTTGCCACCGAAGTTCATTCCGTTATTGCCCTTGCCGATATGACCGCCACCTGTCAAGAAGCCTTCCGGCACCTTGATGGTCTTGGTCTCGATCAGCGGACGAGAACAGATCTCGATGGGCTGGTCCATGGTCAGCGGAGTCCGGGTTGTTGCTTCGGAGTCACCAGACAGGAACCACCAGTTATCGACGCCTACGAAACTGGCGTCAACTGTCACGCATACATCCCCGGTTATGTGGTCCGTAAGGCCACCGATGGCACCGCCGTCGGTGCAGCAATCGAACCACTCCCAATCTGCTGACAGGGTGCCCGCACCTCCTCCGTACTGATCGTTCGGGCCTTCTGGATCGTCCTCCACCGTCCACGATGCTCCAACCGGGAGTCCGGAGACGGTCATGAAAGCCTCGCCGCCCGAATCGTCCGGTTCGTCGTGGATGGTGACCAGACTCAATCCATCTGGTCCTGTGTACAGGAACAGCAGGCTGACGCCACTCGTCTCCAGTCCGGTATTGGCACTCGCCGGAACCGTCCCGTAGTCGTAGAAATCGACCACATTCTGACTGCCCGCGAGCGGTGCCACGTCGAACGTTGTGTCCCCTTGTGTCACTGTGTAGACGACTCCATCCAGGCGAGTGCCATCGATCAGTGCGTAGTCGTCACACTCGTATGTACCGCCCGGAGCGTCCGCCGCCACAGAGATGGTCTCTGTGAACACGGCATCTTCGCCACTGGTTACGATCCGAAAGTCCGGAGCGAATGTTGTCGTGATCGGATCCACGCAGGTGCTCTCCATGGACACGGTCACGCTGATGGCGGCCAGTCCATCGAGGATCGCCTGTGCGATGTCGGCTGATCCAACGCCGGTGAGATGAACGCCTCCGGTCGCGCCGGCAATACGAGTTGCCTGTCCGGCCGAGCCACCGTCGAATCCGCATGCTGCCGAGTAGTCGCCGAGAGACGGAACGTCGTCGAGTCCGGCTGGATACCCGGTGAGTGTGCTGATAGCTACCACCCGGATGTCGTTCGCCACGAGCTCCGCCGTAAGTGCCGCCTCGTCGATTCCGTATCCCAGTCCGCTGATCAAGCTGCATACCGGATCATGAGCTGGTGCGTCACCGAACCACACCACGATCTTGGTCGAGCCCGTTCGCCACTCGCCGTAGTCAATCAACTGATCGAGAGCGTAGAACTGTCCCTCCGGGCCGTCAGCACCTCCGCCCGCCGACCAAGCGCTAATGGCTGCCAGGGCGGCGACGCCGCCGTCATCGGCAATTGGTTGTGCGTTGTTAAAGGGGCGCTTCGGAATTGAGCGGGGTGTAGGGGTTCCCGGTTGATTAGGAGGGCTCTGCCAATCTGATGGTTACTA
>JARGFH010000031.1 GCA_029210695.1 Acidimicrobiia bacterium | reverse complement strand
CCCAACAGTGGGTATTCCCTCTCAGGAGGTGGGGAATTTCAGTGAGCAGGTCTGGGGAGTTTCAATGAGCGTGGTCAATGGTGCCCCAGTCGATCACCAGCGTCTCACCCGGCACCCACACCGCCGGTCGACGCTGACGCCCGTGGCTGATCCTCCACGCCTTCTTTTCGGCTGCGACCAGCCGTCGGAAGTTCCGGGCCGACCCCTCATACCCGGCCGCCCGAGCTTCGGGCAACAGTCGCTTCGCGGTGATCCTCGCCTTCGTTGTCTCGATACGCTTGACGACCAAGTCCCGAACCACGTCGGTGTTTTTCGCCACAACCCTGCGACTGACCCGTTGATCATCGAGCTCGCCAGTCTCATAAGCCAACACCTTGCGTTTCACCGTCTTCGGGTCAACCCCGCAGACCTCCGCGGCACCCCGATACGACCCGACATCCCTATACGCCGAAACAACATCCATCGTCTTCCTCGCTGACAACATGGGCGGCAGCCTCCTCGGGTGAGTGACTCGTGTCCTGACTTGCATCAGTCACGATCACCGCTCAAGGAGGCCCCGCAGTGAATTACCTACACATCCACCGCGAGGACTTTTGCTGGCCACCAACGAGGACTTTCACATGGCCATGGACAGACGGTTCGACCGCTCAGCGTCGGGTCACCTGAAGGCGGCCAGTTGGCACAGCCGGCCTTGCGCGCCAATCCGCCGTCTTCATCGTCTTGCCGTTTCAGGGTAGGTTCGTGAGATGACTGGAATACACCCCGTGTATCGGACACCTCAGGGACTCGCCGATGATCTCAGGACCCGCCTGCTCGAAGAAGGGAACGCCATCCTGGGGACAGTGAATCCCGACGGGTCTCCGCACCTCACCGAGCTTCTCTTCTCACTTGATGAGCATGATCGGGTCCATCTGCCGACCCCACACGCGACCCGAAAGGTCAAGAACGTCCAAGCCCGGCCGGTGGCGACCTTCTTCGTGTCGCTGGACGGCGGCGGTTGGGTGTCTTGCACAGGCCCGGCCAGGGTCATCATGGGACAGGATGCGGCTCGTATCAATGAGGGGATCCGCGAGCGGTTATTGACTGAGGCCGGCTTGGCAACCATTGGCCTATTGCTGGCTGCTCATGAGGACACGACGATCGAGATCACGCCTGCGAAGTGGCTGTCGTGGAACTCGGCAGAGATCATGCCGGGAATCATCGAGGTTGGAGGAGACATCGAGGCGTATCCCCCCGACACCTGGTTCAAAGACCTCAAAACCGAAGACTAAAGAGGGGCAACCGGGCAGGCTCACGGGCCTGGTCGTACGCCGAACGGCTCCAGATCGGCGCGGATCCTGCCCGGCACGTCAGCGCCACAGAGCAAAGGTGACTAGCTGCAACACAAAGAAGCGGGCCCCGCAGGGCCCGCTCTCAAATAGCTCATGGCTGATTACTGACTGCCGTCAGCTTCGAACTCGTCTAGACGAGTTCGATCACCGCCATCTCGGCGTTGTCACCGCGACGTGGACCGGTGCGGACAATGCGGGTATACCCGCCGTTGCGCTCCTCATAACGAGGGCCAACTTCGTCGAACAGTTTCGTCACGATCTCATTGTCGTGGATCAACTTCAACACCTGGCGGCGAGCGTGAAGGTCGCCGCGCTTGCCCTTGGTGATGAGCTTCTCTGCCAGCGGCCGCACTGCTTTGGCCTTGGCAACGGTCGTTGTCACCCTGCCCTCCCAGATGAGAGAGGCAGCCAGACCCGCCAGCAAGTGCTTCTGGTGAGTCGGTCCGGAGCCGAGCCGTGCGCCCTTAGTGGGACGAGGCATCAGGCTTCGCCCCCTCCGGCGGTCAGGCTCAGGCCCAGCTCGTCGAGCTTTGCGATGACCTCTTCGAGGCTCTTCTGTCCGAAGTTCGTGATGTTGAGCAAATCGTCTTCGGTCTTCTGAACGATTTCGCCAACGGTCTTCACCTGGGCGCGGCGCAGGCAGTTGCGGGGCCGTTCCGAAAGGTCGAGCGCCTCGATGGGAAGATCGAGATCCGGCGAACTGGATTCTGCGACGGCCACATCGCCGAGTTCCAGCCCGATACCTTCGCCCATGTCGGCGAAGAGTCCGAGCAACTCGCCGAGGGTCTTACCCGCCGACGAGATGGCCTCACTCGGGGTGAGTGATCCATCGGTCTCGACGTCAACGATCAAACGATCGAAGTTGGTCATCTGACCAACCTGAGTCGACTCGACCCGGTATGCGACTTTCCGAACCGGCGAGTAGATCGCATCTATCGGCATGACACCGATGGCGTCCGAGCCGCTCCCGCGCATGGCGCTGCGGTAGCCGACGCCTCGCTCGACGCTCATTTCGACCTCGAGACGGCCGCTCGACGAGAGCGTGGCCAGGTGGAGGTCCGGGTTGATGATCTCGACGCCGGCGGGAACCTTGAGCTGTCCTGCCGTCACCTCGCCCGGCCCCTTGGCCGAGAGGTAGATGGTCTGAGTCTCGTTGTCCTCCATTCGGACGACCACCTGTTTGATGTTGAGGATGATGTCGACGACATCCTCAACGACGCCTTCCACCGTGGAGAACTCGTGCTGCACACCTTCGATCTGCAGTGTGGTCACGGCGGCGCCGGGAATACGGGACAGGAGCGTTCGACGCAGGGTGTTGCCCAGCGTGTATCCGAATCCGGGCTCCAACGGTTCTACGACGAACCGCGATCGGATATCGGAGACAACCTGCTCCTCGATTTGTGGACGTTGGACGATCAACACGACGGTTCCCCTTGCTATTTGGAGTAGAGCTCAACGATGAGCTGTTCCTGAATTGGGGTGTCGATCTGCGCGCGACTAGGAAGATCGCGCACGACCACCCGCTTTGCCGTCGAGTCGACCTCCAGCCACTCCGATGGAGTGCGGTCGCCCGTGTCGACGGCGTGTTGGACGATGATGAGATCCTTGCTGCCTTCCCGAAGGGAGACAACGTCATCCTTGCGAACCCGGAAAGAGGGAATATCTACCTTCTTACCGTTGACGTTGAAGTGGCCATGGTTCACGAGCTGTCGAGCCTGCGGCCGGGTGGCGGCCAGACCGGCGCGATATACAACATTGTCGAGCCGGCTCTCCAGGATGAGCAACAGACTGTCGCCGGTGATGCCCTTCTGTCTGGCGGCTTCCTCGTAGTAACGGCGGAACTGCCGTTCGAGGATTCCGTACATGGCACGAAGCTTCTGCTTCTCCCGTAGCTGAATCAGGTAGTCGCTCTCGCGAACTCTGGCACGCCCGTGCTCGCCGGGCGGATACGGTCGTTTGTCGACGGGGCAGCGCTTCGACTGGCACAGCGGTGTGCGCGCCCTCCGGCATGCCTTGTGGCGGGGACCTGTGTAGCGAGCCATTCTCAGCCTCCCCTGCGCTTCTTTGGCCGGCAACCGTTGTGCGGGATCGGAGTGACGTCGCGGATGCCGGTGATCTCCAAACCCATGTTCTGCAGTGTGCGCACGGCGGTATCGCGACCAGAACCCGTGCCGCTGACGATCACGTCGAGCTTGCGGACCCCATGCTCACCAGCACGCCTGGCAGCCTCTTCGGCCGCCACCTGGGCGGCGTAGGGCGTCGACTTCCTCGAGCCCTTGAAACCAACCGAACCTCCGGAGGTCCACACAATGGAGTTTCCGGTTTGATCGGTGATTGAAATGATGGTGTTGTTGAAACTGGCCTTGATGCGCGCCACCCCATGGGGGATGTTCTTGCGCTCACGGCGACGTACTCGCCTCTGTTCCGCCAAGGGGACCTCCGCGACCTATCTACTTGCCGACTTGCTTCCTACCAGCGATTGCGACCCTCGGGCCCTTGCGGGTCCGGGCATTGGTATGAGTCCGTTGCCCTCGTACCGGCAAACCGCGCCGATGCCGAATTCCCTGGTACGAGCCGATCTCGACCTTTCGCCGGATATTCTGTTGTACTTCGCGCCGGAGGTCACCCTCCACCCGCGTGTTCTGATCGAGATGCCGACGAATCCGCAACACCTCATCGTCCGTGAGATCGCGCACCTTGGTGCCGCGATCGATGCTTAGTTGATCGCAGATACTCAGAGCAGTGGTACGACCGACTCCGAAGATGTAGGTCAATGCAATCTCAAGTCGCTTCTCCCTAGGGAGGTCAACACCTGCGATACGAGCCATCAGTTACCCCTGTCGCTGCTTGTGACGCGGGTTCGGACAAATGACCCACACGCGTCCACGGCGCCGGATGATCCGGCACTTCTCACACATTTTCTTAGTTGAAGGACGAACCTTCATTGTGTCTCCAGACACTCTCGGACAAACCACCGATGTTCCACAGCCTCACACCACAGACGCAAAGCGGTGAGGGAATGATTGGGAACTCAAGCTCGTCCGCCTACTTCGAGCCGAACACGCTCAAACCGGCCCTTGGGCCAGACGGAGATCTTAGTCGCCGTCGGAACCAGACAACAAATCGCCTGCGGTGAACACCACCGGGCCATCTTCGGTGATGCCAATCGTGTGCTCAAAGTGAGCGGAAAGCGACCCATCCGCCGTCACGACCGTCCACCCATCTGCTTCAACTCTTGTCTCAGGCCCTCCGAGATTGAACATCGGCTCGATACAAACCGCCATGCCGGTCCGGAGCTTCATGCCAGTTCCCTTCTTCCCGAAATTCGGCACCTGTGGCTCTTCGTGCATCTGCCGGCCTATGCCATGTCCCACATACTCCCGTACCACGCCATATCCGAGCCGATCAGCCTCTGCCTGGACGGCGCTGCCGATGTCACCGAGGCGAGCGCCGTGCTTGACCTCTTGAATTCCTGCCCACAGGCCGGCCTCCGCAGCATCGAGGAGCTTCTGGGCGGCGGGGTCGATCCCGCCGATTCCGAAGGTGATCGCCGCGTCACCGTGGAAACCTTCGTAGATCGCACCGGCATCGATGGAGAGTACGTCCCCGGGCTTGAGCCGGTACGTGTTCGGGATACCGTGCACTATCACCGAGTTCGGCGATGTGCAGATGTGAGCAGGGAAGCCGTGATATCCGAGGAAAGATGGAGTGCACCCCCGCCCCCGGATCACCTCAGCCGCAATCGCATCGAGTTCTTTCATGGTCACGCCCGGGGCTGCGGCTTCTTTCACGGTTCGCAACACGACCGCAACCGTGGCACCGGCCACAGCCATTCGCTCGAATTCATCCCGTTTCTTGATCGTGATCACGAGCGAAGAGCCGCCATGATGGCCTCGGTGATGGCGTCAACGCCACCGACGCCATCGACGACGTGCATCGTGATGTCGCGTTCCGCGTAGAAGGCAATGAGCGGCTCGGTGAGATCCCTGTAGACGTGGAGGCGATTTCGCACGGTCTCCGCCCGATCATCCTCGCGCTGATACACGGACTCACCACACTGGTCACAGACACCTCCAGTCGATGAGGGCGCCTCGTCGATATGGAACACGTGACCGTTGTGGCAGACTCGCCGACCGGAGATCCGCCGGACGATTTCCTCGGTGTCAACCTCGATGACCACAGCCGCATCAAGGCCTGCGTCGCCGAAACGAGACTCGAGCGCCTCGGCCTGTGCAATCGTTCGCGGAAAGCCATCGAGAATGAACCCGTCTCTGGCGTCGTCACGACCGACACGTTCCATGAGCATTGCGATGACGAGGTTGTCGGGGACGAGGTCGCCGCGTTCCATGACGGCCCTCGCCTGGAGCCCCAGTTCTGTGCCATCGGCGACGGCTTGCCGCAGCATGTCACCCGTTGCGATGTGTGGAATCCGGAGTTCGGCGGCAACCCGTTTGGCCTGGGTCCCTTTTCCCGCTCCTGGCGGTCCCAGGAAGAGCAGCCTCATGTTCGGTGCCTCGCTTCCCCGGGCACATGCCAAGAACTGCGTCTCCTGGTGGTGACTGGGTTACGTTGGCCGTTGCACTTCATACGCGCTGCTTCTGACTGCTACGTCAAGAATCCTTCGTAGTTTCGCATCGTGAGCTGGCTTTCGATCTGTTTCATCGTTTCTAGCGCCACGCCCACGACGATGAGAATCGAGACACCCGAGAACCCGATCTGGAAACCCCAAATGACAGAAGCCACCGCCGGGAGAACCGCGATCGTGGCCAGGAACATCGACCCCGGAAGGGTGATCCGGTTCAGGATGTACTCGAGATGATGGACCGTTGCTTTGCCGGGACGAATACCGGGCACGAACCCACCTTGACGCTGAATCGTCTCCGCTTGACGGACCGGGTCGAACTGGATGGCCGTGTAGAAATACGTGAAGAACACGATGAGAGCAAAGAGGATGATGACGTAGGTCCATGTCGAACTGCCACCCGAGCCGAGGTATTCGTTCACCCAGTTCCGAATCGACTCGAGTACCGAGTTCGTCGCGTTCGGAATCATCGTCACGATCAGCGCCGGGAAGAACAACACACTCGTCGCGAAGATCACCGGGATCACTCCTGCGGTGTTGACCTTGAGCGGGATGTAGGTCGCCTGGCCGCCGAGCACCCGGCGACCGCGTACCCGCTTGGCGAACTGGATAGGAATGCGGCGCTGACCCTGCTCGATGTAGAGAATGGCCACAACCATGGCGACGAAGACGAGCATGATCAGCACGAACAACATCGGTTGGGAAGCACCGACCGTCTGCTGATAGATCAGCGAGAAGCTGGCAGGTAACTGGCTGATGATGCTCGTGAAGATGATGAGCGACATGCCGTTGCCAATGCCGCGCTGGGTGATCAACTCACCGAGCCACATGATGAAGGCGGTGCCGGCCGTCATGGTCAACACGATCAGTGCGGATTTGCCGGGGCTCGAGTCTGCGATCAGCGGCTGACTCAGACCCAGCTGGGCAGCGCCACCGGCGCTGGCAAAGAGCGCCGTCAACGCCGTCGACTGGAGCAGCGCCAGGACGACGGTCAGGTAACGAGTCCACTGGGTGATGACTTTTCGACCCCGGTCGCCTTCATCCTGAAGAGCCTGAAGACGTGGAATCACCACTGCGAGGAGCTGCATGATGATGCTGGCGGTGATGTAGGGCATGATGCCGAGGGCGAAAACCGAGAATCGTTCCAAGGCGCCACCCGAGAACAAGTTCAGCAAGCCGAAGATACCGCCGACCTCTGCGCCCTCGGCGATCGACTGGACGGCATCGAGATCGGTGCCCGGGACGGGGATGTTCGTCCCGAGGCGATAGATGCCGATGATCAGCAGAGTGAACAGGATCTTCCTGCGCAGATCGGGAATCGTGAACATGTGGCGGTAAACGGCGAGCATGACAATCCTGAGTTTCGAGTCTGGTTTGGGTTCTAGGTTCTAGGTCTTGGGTTTTAGGTTGTGATCCGGAGGCATTCTTGCAGCCGGCAGGTCGATTGCACCCTCAGCCTCCAATGACCTCCGCTTTTCCGCCTGCTGCTTCGATCTTGGAAGTGGCCTCTTTGCTGAAGGCGTGGGCGTGGACGGTCAGCTTCTTGGTCAGATCTCCCCTGGCCAGGACTTTGACGTTACCGCGCTTCTTGATCAGACCTGCCGATCGAAGATCATCCGGCGTCACGTTTGCACCGACTTCGAACCCGTTGAGGAGCTCCACGTTGACAACGGCGTAGTACTCCTTGTTGGGGTTCTTGAATCCCCGCAAATGAGGAAGGCGACGCTGCAAAGGCATGCTGCCACCTTCAAACCCGGGGCGGACCTTCCCGCGCGCCTTCAAACCCTTCGTGCCTCGACCTGCGGTCTTGCCACGACGTCCGCCCTCACCGCGTCCGACGCGGATGCCCTTCTTCTTCGAACCGGGCGAGGGCTTCAGATGGTGCAACTGGAGCTTCGCTTTTTTCTTCTCGTTCTCGGCCATGGGTTCCTCTTCGTGGTACGCAGTACCCGGTACGTACCGACTACTTCTTGCTCTCTTCGACCTCTATCAGGTGCTTCACTTTGTGAAGCATTCCCCGGATAGCGTCGGTGTCGTCGTGCTGGACCGTCTGGTTCAGTCTGCGGAGGCCAAGGCCGCGCACAGTTGCGCGTGTCTTCGGCTTCTGCCCGATGAGGCTCTTGCGGAGCGTCACTGTCAGTTTCTTGGCAGCCATCGTTCCTTCACTCCCCTGCCTGGGCACGAATCATCTCGGTCGACCGGTAGGCGGCCAGCAATCCCGGAGGAGTCACCTCTTCAGCGCTCTTGCCGCGCAGCTTGGCGATCTCGTCAGGACGATGCTGAGTGAGGAGCGCATTCATGGTGGCCTTCGCCACGTTGAGGTGGGTCGGCGAACCGAGCGACTTGGCGAGGGCATCGCGGATGCCTGCCGCCTCGAGGATCTGCCTCACGGCGCCACCGGCGATCACGCCCGTTCCAGGGGCAGCCGGCTTCACCAGCACCCGCGAGGCACTGTGGTTGCCGATGTTCTCATGGATAGTCGTCGATCCGGCCATCGGTATCGCCACCATTGCCCGACGGGCAATCTCCATGCCCTTCTGAATGGCGGCCGGTACTTCTTTGGCTTTCCCGTATCCGACACCGACGTTGCCCTTACCGTCACCAACGACAACGAGCGCGGTAAACGAGAACCGCCGCCCACCCTTGACGACCTTGGCGACACGGTTGATCTGAATAACCCGCTCGTCGAGCTGCGGGCCGTCGGTTTCCTGCTGTGGACGCTGCTGGCGCTGCTGTCTTGCCATCGTATCTCCTAAAACTCCAACCCGGTTGTGCGGGCAGCTTCTGCCAGGGCCTTCACCCGTCCGTGGAACGGATAGCCTCCCCGATCGAATACCACCTGACCGACACCGGCGTTGCGAGCACGCTCGGCGACTAAATGGCCGACCTTCGTGGCGGTCTCAACGGTGAGCCGGCTTCCACGAAGATCCTTCTCAAGCGAAGATGCCGTGGCCAGCGTTACGCCGGAGACATCGTCGATGACCTGTGCATAGATGTAGCGATTGCTGCGGAACACGGCCAGCCGTGGACGGGTGGCCGTTCCGGCAACGCGCTTGCGGACGCGGCGATGGCGGATCTTCCGCTGCGCTCCTCTAGAGATGCTCATCGTGCAACACCTGCCTTTCCGGCCTTGCGCCGCACCTGCTCGTTCGTGTAGCGGATTCCCTTGCCCTTGTAGGGCTCAGGCGGGCGAAGGGCCCGGATCTCGGAAGCAACCTGACCGACTGCCTCTTTGTCGATTCCGCTGATGATGATTTTGGTGGGTTCCGGAACTTCAAAGGTAATCCCCGATGGTGCGTCGACGCTCACCGGATGGCTGAAACCCAACTGCAGATCGATGGAGTTGCCCTTGAGCGCAGCGCGGTATCCCACGCCGACGATTGAGAGCTCCTTGCTGTACCCGTCGGAAACGCCGGTCACCATATTGGCGAGCAGGGCCCGGCTCAGACCGTGGATGGCGCGCGACTGCCGTTCGTCGTTGAAGCGCCCAACGGTGAGAACACCGTCGGATTCTGCAATAGAAACGCGCTCATGGAACTCCCGTTCGAGTTGCCCTTTCGGGCCCTTGACCGTCACCTTCTGTCCGTCGATGGCGATAGTCACGCCGGACGGCACGGTGATAGGTGCTTTTCCAATACGGCTCATCTCACCAGACCTCACACAGAATCTCGCCGCCGAGCTGGCGGCGCCTGGCTTCACGGTCCGGCAACAGTCCCTGCGACGTCGAGATAACCACGACACCAAGCCCACCATGTGAGCGGGGAAGTTGATCGGCCCGCTTGTAGACACGGCGTCCCGGCTTCGATACGCGGCGGAGGCCGCTGATGATCTTCTCACGGCGCGGGCCGTACTTCAGCTGGACCGTCATCTCGCGGGCAGGCCCTTTTGGCTCGACATCGAACCCGTCGATGTATCCCTCGGCGGCGAGTATGCCGGCTACGGCTTCCTTCAGCTTCGAAGAAGGCATCGACACAGACGTGTGTCCTGCCTGGACTCCGTTGCGGATCCTGGTCAACATGTCGGCAATCGGATCGGTCATCATGATTACCACGACGCCTTTCTCACACCGGGGAGCTCGCCCTTGCGAGCAAGTTCACGGACGCAGATACGGCACATGCCGAATTGGCGCAGGTAGGCGCGCGGCCGACCGCACCGCTTGCAGCGGTTGTAGGCACGCGACTTGAACTTGGGCGTGCGGTTGGCCTTCGCAATCATCGATTTCTTCGCCATGAACTAGCTCCTACACCTGCGCTTGTTGTCTGCGGAACGGGAACCCAAACGCATTCAGCAGGGCCCGTGCATGTTCGTCGTT
Source organism: Acidimicrobiia bacterium (assembly GCA_029210695.1). NCBI lineage: Bacteria > Bacillati > Actinomycetota > Acidimicrobiia > Acidimicrobiia bacterium. The sequence continues at coordinate 33,023 of JARGFH010000031.1, read as the reverse complement.
GTCGGCCGTCGTGCAGATGGTGATATCCATTCCACGCACGGCGGCGACCTTGTCGTAGTCGATCTCGGGGAAAATCAGTTGCTCGGTGACACCGAATGAGTAGTTGCCGCGCCCGTCGAACGATTTCGGGTTCAGGCCGCGAAAGTCACGGACACGGGGAATCGCCACGGCGACGAGCCGATCGAAGAACTCCCACATGCGTTTGCCACGCAGAGTCACGGATGCGCCGACCGGCATGTCCTTCCGGACCTTGAAGTTGGCGATCGATTTCCTGGCCCGATTCAATTTCGGCTTCTGCCCGGTGATGATGGCCAGCTCTTCCATGGTCGACTCGATGGCCTTCTTGTCGGCAACCGCCTCACCAACGCCGACATTGACCACGATCTTTTCGAGGCGGGGAACCAGCATCGCGTTGGCGACGCCGAGTTCTTCTTTGAGCTTGGCGGCTATCTCGTCGTTGTACCGCTGTTTCAGCCGGGGAATCACAGCTCACCTCCGCACTTCACGCATATGCGGGTCTTGTTTCCGTCGCCGTCAACGCGATACCCGATGCGGGTTGGACCGCATTCGTCACAAATGATCATGACGTTGGAGGCATCCATAGGCATGTCCTTGTCGATGATGCCACCCTGCATCGTCTGGCCGCGCGGCTTCTGGTGCCGCTTTGCCGTATTCACATTCTCGACGATCACTTTGTTCTTCTTGGGCAGGACACGGATGACCCGGGACTCTCGCCCGGAATCCTTGCCGGCCATGACCTTGACCTTGTCACCTTCACGCAATCGCATCACAACACCTCCGGAGCGAGCGAGACGATCCTCATGAATTTCTTTTCGCGAAGCTCGCGAGCAACCGGGCCAAAGATGCGAGTGCCGCGCGGCTGCTGGTTGGTGTCGATCAGAACGCAGGCGTTGTCATCGAAACGGATGTACGTTCCGTCCTGGCGGCGGTGCTCCTTGGCCGTGCGGACCACGACCGCTTGCACGACCTCGCCACGCTTCACGGCCGCTCCCGGAATTGCCTCTTTGACGGTGCCGACGATCACATCGCCGACGCCGGCGTAGCGGCGCTTCGAGCCACCGAGCACGCGGATGCAGAGCAACTCTCTGGCACCGCTGTTGTCAGCCACTTTGAGACGGGATTCTTGCTGGATCATCGGGCGCGCTCCACGACCTCAACCACGCGCCAGCGCTTGGTCTTCGACAATGGGCGGGTCTCGGCAATCAGAACGGTGTCACCCAGGCGAGCATCATTGGCCTCGTCATGTGCGTGAAACCGCGAACGGCTCCGAACGACCTTGCCGTACATCGGATGGCGCCGGGAACTGATGACTTCAATCGTGATCGTCTTGTCGCGTTTGTCAGACACCACGACCCCGACTTGCGTCTTGCGACGTGTCCGGTCTGCCATTACGCACCTTCCTTGTCGGCAGTCGCCATTTGCGCCTGCCACGCTTCGAGTTCTTGCTCTCGCAGCACCGTCATGATGCGGGCAACCTGGCGACGGAGGTCACCGAGCCGGGCTGTGTTGTCCAACTGGTTGGTCGCCAGCTGGAAACGGAGGTTGAAAGCCTCAGCCTTCGCTTCGGCAAGCGCCTCGTGCAGCTCGGTCGGAGAGAGCTCTCGGAGTTCCTCGGCAGTCACCCTTCCTCCCGCGTCACAAATCGTGTCCTGACCGGCAGTTTGTGGCCGGCCTTTCGCATTGCTTCCCTGGCCATATCTTCATCGACTCCGGACAACTCAAACATCACGCGACCCGGCTTGACGACGGCAACCCAGAACTCAGGAGCTCCCTTGCCTGAACCCATCCGGGTCTCGGCGGGCTTGGCCGTCACCGGCTTGTCCGGAAAGATGTTGATCCACACCTTCCCACCACGACGCACCGCGCGGGTGATCGCAACACGGGCCGATTCGATCTGCCTGGAGGTGATCCAGGCAGCTTCCATCGACTGGAGGCCGTAGTCACCGAAGTTGACACGGGTGCCACCTTTGGCAGGCCCGCGCCTCCGGCCGCGATGCACCTTGCGGTACTTCGTCCGCTTGGGCATCAACATCTCTACTCGCCTCCTTCGTCGACTTCGCTCGACCCGCCTTCAACCACTTCGGCTGCGTCGGCGTCGAGTGCCTCTTCCACGGCGGTTTCAGCACCGGTAACGGCTGCCTCAACCACGGCTTCTGCCGGCGCCTCCTCAACCGTTCCTTCCAATGCCGGGGTAACCGTTTCGGGCTCCGCTGCAATGAGTGTTTCTTCCGTGATCTCCTCGACCGGTGCCTCCACCGCGGAGACCTCAGAATCGAACACGTCACGTGCTTCTTCGTACTGGCTGATTGCCTCTTCGGGAGCGATCTTCCGCGAGGTCGACTCGACCCGTCGCGTTGTCTCCTTGCGCTTCCCGCCGCCGGCTTCAATGATTCGCTTGCCGCCACCGGCTTCAATGAGGCGGGGAATCTTATCACTTCCGGCGGCGGCTTCAGCCCGTGACTTGGCAGGAGCGACCCGACCCCGACTGGGGCCACCGGTGGCCAGCGCCGCTTCGGCCGCGATCTTCTCGCGAGTGGTTTTCGAGGTGGCCACGACGTCACCCTTATAGACCCAGACTTTGACGCCGATAGCTCCGACCGTCGTGCGAGCCGTGGCAACGCCGTAATCGACATCGGCGCGCAGCGTGTGCAGCGGAACCCGTCCCTCGCGGTACCACTCGCGACGCCCCATGTCGGCGCCGCCGAGGCGGCCCTTGCACTCGACCCTCACACCTTCGGCGCCGGCTTTCATGGCGGTAGCGACGGTGCGCTTCATCGCACGCCGGAAGGCAACCCGATTTTCGATCTGGTCGGCAACACCTCGCGCCAGGAGCTGTGCGTCGGTCTCCGGGTCTTTTACCTCGATGACGTTCAGCTTGATGCGGCGCCCGGTGAGCTTCTCGAGTCCGTCCCGGAGACGCTCCGCTTCTGACCCTTTGCGGCCGATGACAACGCCCGGCCTGGCGGTGTGAACGTCGACCTGCACCTTGTCGCGAGTGCGCTCGAGCTCGATGCGGCTGACGGCGCCGCGCTTCAACTCGCCATCGAGATAGTCGCGGATCTTCCAATCCTCATTGACAAGCTCGGTGTAGTCCTTGTCGCTGTACCAGCGGGACTTCCAGTCGGTGACGATACCGATGCGGAAGCCGTAAGGATGTGTCTTCTGGCCCATCTTCTTACTCCTCCTCGCCGTCGGACACGACGACCGTGATATGGCTGGTGCGCTTGTGGATAGGGGTTGCCCGGCCTCGGGCTCTGGGACGCCAACGCTTCAACGTCGGACCCTCGTCGGCGAAGATCTCGGACACGAACAGCTCATCGGCGTCGAGGGCGAGGTTGTGCTCGGCGTTGGCGACTGCCGAATCGAGCACCTTGCGTACGTAGCCGGCCGCCCGGCGTTGGGTCAGGTCGAGCACTTGACGCGCTTCTCCGACCGGGAGACCACGAACGAGATCGACAACCCGCCGAACCTTGTTGGGCGACTGCCGGATGTATTTGGCCTGTGCGTGAGCTTTCATCGCTTCCTCATCGAACCGGCGTGCCCGCGGAATGTGCGGGTCGGAGCGAACTCGCCGAGCTTGTGCCCGACCATCGACTCCGTGATGTATACGGGGACATGCTTGCGGCCGTCATGAACGGCGATGGTATGTCCCACCATTTCGGGAAAGATCGTGGAGCGACGACTCCACGTGCGTATCACTCGCTTCTCTCCCCTGGCATTGAGGTCCTCGACTTTTCCGATCAGATGATCATCAACGAAGGGACCCTTCTTCAGGCTGCGCGCCATGATTACCTCCGTCCCTTCCTGCTTCGCCGACGTACGGGCGCAGCCAGCTGCGCGATTGCGTCGGCGGATGTTTCAACGACAAATGCATGCATCAGCGCCGCCCTTTCTTGCTTCGCCGACGCACGATGTATTGATCGCTCGCCTTCTTCTTCTTGCGAGTACGCCCCTCGGGTTTCCCCCACGGGCTGACCGGGTGACGGCCACCCGATGAGCGGCCCTCGCCACCACCGAGCGGGTGATCGACCGGGTTCATGGCGACGCCGCGCGACTGCGGACGAACACCCTTCCAGCGATTGCGACCCGCCTTGCCGATCTTGATGAGCTCGGATTCAGTGTTTCCAACCTGGCCGATGGTTGCCCGGCAATCGAGCGCCACCAGCCGCATCTCGCTCGAGGGCAAACGCAAGAGCGCCTTGTCGCCCTCCTTCGACATGAGCTGGACCGACGTCCCGGCGGCCCGAGCCATCTTGGCCCCTCCACCGGGTCGAAGCTCGATGGCATGTACGACCGTCCCGGCCGGGATGTTCCGTAGCGGGAGCGCGTTGCCGGGGCGAATCTCGGCCTTGGAGCCCGATTCCAGCTTGTCTCCGATCTTCAACCCGACGGGAGCCAGGATGTACCGCTTCTCACCATCGTGGTAGTGCAGCAGTGCGATCCGCGCATTGCGGTTCGGGTCGTACTCGATGGCGGCAACTGTGGCCGGGATTCCATCCTTGGCGCGCCGGAAGTCGACGATCCGGTAGCGGCGCTTGTGCCCGCCACCACGGTGGCGTGAAGTAATCCGACCGTGGGAGTTGCGCCCTGCGCTCTCGCTCTGCTTGACGAGCAGCGATTTCTCCGGCTTCTTCTTGGTCAGTTCCGAGAAGTCGGCAACGGTCTGAAACCTCTGACCTGGTGAAGTTGGTTTCCTCTTCTTTATCGGCATGACTCAGCCTCGCTCTGCTTCGCAGCGCTCAGCTGCGTACCACGCACCACGCACTTCGTATTCCGACGTCGTGGTGCGGAATCCGTTGTCCGTTGTACGGTTCTTTTCAATTGCGCGTGAACCCGTGTAGATCATTCGCTACACCCCGAAGATGTCGATGGATTCGCCCTGGGCGAGCGTCACCATGGCCCGCTTCGAGTTCGGACGCTTGCCAAGGACCCAACCGGTCCGCTTCACTTTGCCTTGCTTGTTCATGGTGTTCACCGAAACGACCTTCACGCCGAAGATCGACTTGACGGCCTCTTTGATCTCCGTCTTGTTGGCCCGGCGATCGACGACGAACGTGTAGGTATTGGCGTGTTCGATGAGGTCGTAAGACTTCTCGGAAACCACCGGCTCGAAGATGATGTCGCGTGGATCCTTCATCAGCCCTCACCCCCCTCGTCTGATTCATCGTCAGGAGCAGTGGCAGGTTCTTCTACAACCTCCACGGTTTTGGAACTCTTCGAGCTCGAAGTCTCTTTCACAAAGTCGTCCTTCGTAACGTCGAACTTCTCGAGACCGGTGATTGAGCCGAGCGTCTCGGTGGTGAACACGAGGGTTTCTGCCCAGAGGACGTCGTAGGTCGTGACGTGGCCCGAGTCGCAGGTCAGCACATTCGGGAGATTTCGGAATGAGCGTTCGGCCACATCGTCGCCTGCGCCGAGAACGATGAGAATCTTCCGTCCGGCAGCTATCGCAGCAAGCAACGCGGTTGCGTTCTTGGTCTTCGGCTCGATCCAATCGAAGGAATCGATCACCTTGATCTCGGACTCGCTGGCCCGTGCCGAAAGCGCGCCCCGTAATGCGAGCTTCTTCATCTTCTTGGGGGTCCGCTGGCTGAAGTCACGGGGCTTGGGGCCAAACGCGACACCGCCACCGGTCCACTGCGGAGAGCGAATCGAGCCATGCCGTGCACGCCCGAGGCCCTTCTGACGCCATGGCTTCCGACCACCACCGCGCACTTCTGCACGGGTCTTGGTTGATGCCGAACCGGATCTGGCAGCCGCCATCTGCGCGGTCACAACCTGGTGCATGACCGGGATGTTCGGCTCAATTCCGAACACCGCGGGATCCAGGCTGACCTCGCCTTTGCTAACGCCGTCTGCGCTGAACAGAGGAGCTTTGATGTCTGCCATCAGTTCTTCACCGCCTCACGGACGAGCACGACCCCGCCGGTAGGCCCCGGCACCGAACCGCCGAGCAACACGAGTCCCCGGGCGCTGTCGATCTCGACAACCTCGAGATTGAGGGTCGTTGTGCGCTCGCCGCCCATGCGACCCGGCAACTTCTTGCCTTTGAACACCCGGGCAGGTGTGGCGCAGGCGCCGATCGATCCGGGAGCACGGTGAACCTTGTGGACGCCGTGGCTTGCTCCCTGGCCGGAGAAGTTGTGGCGTTTCATAACGCCTTGAAAGCCTTTGCCCTTGGAGACACCGGACACATCAGCCCTGCCTCCCTTGACCAGCACATCGGCGATCGTGATCTCTTGTCCAATCTCGAACGAGGAGAGGTCATCGACCCGGATCTCGACGAGATGGCGCGAGGTTGCTACGCCGGACTTGCCGAAGTGACCTGCTTCAGCCTTCGTCAATTTGTGGGCAGGAACCTCGAAGTACGAGAGCTGGATGGCCGAATAGCCGTCGGTCTCTGGTGTCTTGATTTGCACGATACGGCACGGCCCAGCCTTGATGACGGTCACGGGAATCGCCCGCGCCTCATCATCGAAGACCTGGGTCATACCCAGTTTCTCGCCGAGAATCGCTTTCACAGCTTGATCTCCACTTCAACGCCTGCAGGCAGATCGAGACGCATCAAGGAATCGACGGTCTTCGGCGTCGGCTCGAGGATGTCGATGAGGCGCTTGTGAATGCGCATCTCGAAGTGCTCTCGCGAGTCCTTGTTGACGTGCGGTGATCGGATCACGCAGTAGCGGTGAATCTCCGTTGGGAGCGGAACCGGCCCTTTGATCTTCGCCTGGGTCCGGATAACCGTCTCAGAGATCTTGCGCGCCGACTCATCGACCACCTCGTGGTCGTAGGCCTTGAGCCTGATCCGTATCTTCTGTCCTTCGTCTGCCACTTGCTCTCTCGTTTCACTCGTTCGCGGTACCCAGTACCCAGTACCCGGTACGAGCGGACGGGCCACCAGACCCGTCCGGTCACTTACTTCAGAATCTTGGTGACCCGACCAGCACCAACCGTCCGACCACCCTCACGAATCGCGAAATCACGACCCTCATGCATAGCAATCGGATTAATCAACTCCACCGTCATCGTCGTGTTATCACCAGGCATCACCATCTCAGTACCCTCAGGCAACGTCACCGACCCAGTCACATCCGTCGTCCGGAAATAAAACTGCGGCCGATACCCAGGGAAAAACGGGTTATGCCGGCCACCCTCATCCCGAGTCAACACATACACATTCGCCTCAAAATCAGTATGCGGAGTAATCGAACCAGGAATACAAATCACCTGACCCCGCTCCACATCATCCTTCCCAATCCCCCGCAACAACAACCCAACATTGTCACCCGCCCGAGCCTCATCCAACAACTTCCGGAACATCTCAACCCCGGTCACCACCGTTTTGCGCGTCGGACGAATCCCAACAATCTCAACCTCAGTACCCGTCTTGAGAATCCCCTGCTCAACCTTCCCAGTCACCACCGTCCCCCGACCAGTAATCGAGAACACATCCTCAATCGGCATCTGAAACGGCTTCTCCGTATCCCGCTCCGGCACCGGAATATACGTATCAACCGCCTCCATCAACTCCATAACCGAAGCAACCGAAGCCTCATCCCCACCCTCAAGCGCCTTCAACGCCGAACCACGAATCACCGGCAACTCATCACCAGGAAACTCATACTCCGACAACAACTCACGAACCTCCAACTCAACCAAATCAAGAAGCTCATCATCATCAACCATGTCCGTCTTATTCATATACACAACAATGAACGGAACCCCAACCTGACGAGCCAACAACACATGCTCACGCGTCTGCGGCATCGGACCATCAGCCGCCGACACCACCAAAATCGCCCCATCAATCTGCGCAGCACCCGTAATCATGTTCTTGATGTAATCAGCATGACCAGGCATATCCACATGCGCATAATGACGATTCGCCGTCTCATACTCCACATGAGCAATCGAAATCGTGATACCCCGCTCACGCTCCTCCGGCGCCTTATCAATATCATCAAACGCCGTAAACGCCGTCGCCCCACCAACCCCAGACTCCGACAACACCTTCGTAATCGCAGCCGTCAACGTCGTCTTCCCATGATCAATATGACCCATCGTCCCCACATTCACATGCGGCTTCGTCCGCTCAAACTTCGCCTTACCCATAGTCGAGCCCTCCTTAGGCTTCCCCGCGAACCTTCGCCACGATCTCCTGAGCGACCTGGTCCGGTACGTCTTGGTACGAATGGAATTGCATGGTGTACGTTGCGCGACCCTGGGTTCTCGACCGCAGGTCGGTGGCGTATCCGAACATTTCAGCCAGCGGCACTTCTGCCTCGACGACGCGAGCATTCCCCCGCTGACCCATGTTGTCGATCTTTCCCCGCCGGGAGGAGAGATCTCCGATCACGTCACCCATGTAGTCCTCAGGGGTGACAACCTCGACCGCCATGATCGGTTCGAGCAGTTTGACGCCCGCCTGCTTGGCAGCCTCCTGGAGCGCCATGGATCCCGCAATACGAAACGCCATTTCGCTCGAGTCGACGTCGTGCGCCGATCCGTCAACGAGATGGGCTCGCACGTCAACCAGTGGGTAGCCGGCCAGGACGCCCTGATCCATGGCACCCTCAATGCCCGTGTCGACCGATGGGATGAACTCCCGCGGTATACGGCCGCCCTTGACCTCGTCGACGAACTCGTATCCGCCTCCGGGACCGGTCGGCTCGAGGCTGATGACCACATGGGCGAATTGGCCCTTGCCGCCGGACTGCTTGACGTAGCGGATCGTGACTTTTTCGATCGCTTTCTTGATCGTCTCACGGTACGCAACCTGAGGCCGGCCGACGTTGGCTTCGACCTTGAACTCACGGACGAGGCGGTCTACCAACACTTCCAGGTGGAGTTCCCCCATGCCGCCGATGATGGTCTGGCCGGTCTCCTCGTCGGTCCGAACCAGGAACGTCGGGTCTTCCTCGGAGAGGCGATGCAGTGCATCGCCGAGTTTCTCCTGATCGACCTTGGTCTTGGGTTCGATCGCAACCGAGATCACCGGCGCCGGGAACGTCATCGACTCCAACTGAATCGGATGGCTGACCACGCTCAGGGTGTCGCCCGTCGTGGTGTTCTTCAGCCCAACCGTGGCCACGATGTCGCCGGTGAAGATGTCATCGATGTCCTCACGGCTGTTGGCATGCATTCGCAGGAGACGGCCGAGACGCTCTTTCTTGCCGTTGCTGGTGTTCAGGATCGAATCGCCTTTGGAGGCGTGGCCGGAATACACACGGAAGTAGGTGAGCTTGCCGACGTGCTGGTCGCTCATGATCTTGAATGCCAGTGCTGCAAAGGGAGCTGAGTCATCTGGCTCACGGGACAGCAAGACGTCTTCATCGCCCGGCTTGAATCCGGTGACCGGGGGAAGGTTGGCCGGACTCGGAAGGTAGAGAATGACGGCGTCGAGAAGGGGCTGAACACCCTTGTTCTTGAAAGCCGAACCACACAGCACCGGCGTGAAGTCCATCCGCCGGATACCACTCCGCACCGCGGAGTGGATCTCGTCTGCGGAAATCTCAGCCTCTTCGAGGTACTTCACCATGATCTGTTCGTCACTGTCGGCGAGGGTTTCGAGCATCGACAGACGCCACTCCTTCGCCTTGTCGAGCATGTCGATGGGAATATCGGTGGTTTCCCAGTGCTTGCCGTCGTCGCCCTTCCAGATGTGGGCGCGCATCTCGACCAGGTCGATGACGCCGTCGAATTCCGCTTCCGCACCGATGGGGAGCTGCAGAGCAACAGGACGCGCCTCGAGCCGATCTTGAATTGAAGCGAGCGCCGAATAGAAGTCCGCACCAGTCCGGTCCATCTTGTTGATGAAGCACATGCGGGGTACTCGATAGCGGTCGGCCTGTCGCCAGACCGTCTCCGACTGCGGCTCGACCCCGGCCACGGCATCGAATACCGCCACCGCGCCGTCGAGTACTCGAAGGGAACGCTCGACCTCGACTGTGAAGTCCACGTGACCGGGCGTATCGATGATGTTGATCGTATGGTCGTGCCAGGCGCAGGTCGTCGCGGCAGAAGTGATCGTGATGCCGCGCTCTTGTTCCTGCTCCATCCAATCCATGACCGCGGCGCCCTCGTGGACTTCACCCAGCTTGTAGGTCTTACCGGTGTAGTAGAGGATCCGCTCGGTCAAGGTGGTCTTGCCCGCGTCGATGTGCGCCATGATCCCGATGTTGCGGGTACGGCTTAGAGGAATCTGACGCAAGTGCGTCAAGGCATCCTTGTTGCTCATCTTCTTCTCTACTTCTCCGGTCGCTATGGACTTGTCAGTCGTGCGGCCGGGTCACCTAGGTGACTGCCGCTTCACTACCTACCAGCGGTAATGGGCGAAGGCCTTGTTGGACTCAGCCATCTTGTGGATGTCTTCTTTACGCTTGAATGCCGCGCCGTTGCGGTTGCTGGCATCGAGAATCTCGTTGGCCAGACGCTCGGCCATCGTGATGTTCTCTTTGCGCTTCCTCGAGTAGCCGACCAACCAGCGGATGGCCAGCGTGTTCGATCGACGGGGAGGAACCTCAACCGGAACCTGGTAGGACGAACCGCCGACCCGACGAGAACGGACTTCGAGCTGAGGCTTGAGGTTGTCGATGGCCCGCTTGAGAACCGTCAGCGGGTCTTGCCCGGCGCGGCGCTCGACGATTTCCATCGCTCCGTACACGATCGTACGGGCCTTCTCCTTCTTGCCCTTGAGAAGAACCTTGTTGATCAGTTGGCCGACGAGAACACTCCGGAATACCGGGTCGGCCTCGATCTTGCGTTTGGATGCAGGTCCACGCCGTGCCATTAGGACTCCTTTTTCGTCCCGTAGCGGGAGCGAGCCTGTCGGCGATCGGCAACTCCGGAGGCATCCAGCGTGCCCCGGATGACCTTGTACCGAACACCGGGAAGGTCCTTCACACGTCCACCGCGGACGAGGACGATCGAGTGTTCCTGAAGATTGTGTCCTTCACCAGGGATGTAGGCGGTCACCTCGATCCCAGAAGAAAGACGGACGCGGGCGACCTTGCGAAGCGCCGAGTTCGGCTTCTTCGGAGTGACGGTATAGACGCGCGTGCAAACGCCGCGACGCTGGGGTGCCCCTGCGAGACCCGGCGTCTTCTCTTTCTTAGTCTTCGGCTTCCTATTGTGCCGCACCAACTGCTGGATTGTCGGCATCGTTCTCCTTCTACACGCGAAATTCGGCGCACGGTCGACTCCGACCGATTCCGCCGAAACCTGAGTTGTCCACTCTCGAGACGCATACACCGGCACAGGTCACACCGGTAGACCCTTTGCGAGAGGGAATGTGTGGTCGCGAGGACCACGGCGGCACAGTATATGTTCCCGCCGGACAGGCGTCAAAGCCGGTGCCTAGCAACACCGCCAGGAACCGGATCATAGCGCGCACCACCCGCCGATAACAGGACCTAGAAGCTTCAGGAACCATGTCTTGGTGCCGACATAGGTATTGGTAGTCACACACCATCCTCATCGGGTAGGAATGAGAGGAATTGCACCGCATCAAGAGACCTCCGATTCAGGCTCTCGCTCTCATCGGCGTCGCTGGTCAGGGTGCGTTTGTGCTGGTGCTCCAGGGCGACTCGCGCGTGGTCCCCTGGATACTCGTAGCATCAGCCGGCGTGGTGGGTCTCGCCTACATGTCGGAGACCGGGCGTCATCCACCGCTTGTCATTGGAGCGGCGCTCATACTCATCGGTGGGTTCATCCTGCTGATCCAGACCGATGGCGTGCGGAGTCTCTTCTTGCCATGGTATGTCGTGCTGGTAGCTGTGTATCCCCTGCTCCTCCCACGACAGCTTGGGCGACTTCTACCGGCGGTGGCGGCCGGGATGTACTCGCTGGCGATTCCATTCACCGACCCGCCCGCTCCGCCGGAACTCGTGCCGACCCGGGTATTCATCCTTTTGCTCATCGGCTACCTGGCGCTCAGCATGGACGAACGATCGCGGCGGGCGGAACACATCGCCTCTCGCGGCCTTCGTTACGAACAAGCAGTCGCCGAAGCGACCAGGATTCTCAACGAGGGCAAACACGAGGACGCGATCGAGGCTGCGCTGAACGCCTTACTTGAAGGAACGGAGGCACGATCGGTGTTCGTGGAGATGAACTCCACGCAACCGGGTATCGGACTGTGCACGTCGATCCTCTACGAAGCCGCCCGGGCAAGGACCGACTCTCCAACCGAGGGTTTCTGGACCGACGTCCCGTGGTCGACGATGCCGGTGGCGCGGCGCCACATGGAAGCCGGAGAGGTGTTTGCATTTCGCGTGGAAGATCTAGGAGGAACCGAGCGGGCGAAGTACGAGCACTCGGGAATCAAGTCGGAAATCGACATCCCCATCTTTGTTGAAGGAACATGGGTGGGACTCATCGGCGTCTCCGACGACCTCGAACCGCGTGAGTGGGATGAGGATGACATCGCGGTGCTCCAGGCGGCCGCTTCTGCGATTGCTGCCTTTCTGGAGCGACGCGGTCAGCGACAGCGCTTGGAGGAATTAGCCGAAGCGCAGGCCGCACGCATCCGGTTCGAACGAGCCATCGCGGAGTCCGCGCGAGTGCTCCTGATGAACGAAGATGAACAGGCGATCGACGCCACCCTCCACGCCCTCGGGCAGGTCATGCAGGCTCAAAAGATCTTCGTCGATGAGAACTTCGTTGGTGACGACGACCGACTCTACGCCCGGGTCACCCACGAGTACATTCGACCCGGATACCAGGAACTCGTCGACCCCGAAATCTGGTTCGACGCGGACTCCGGCAAATATGAGAACTACGTGTTCTGTTACGACGAGTTCCCCGAGATGCGTGATCGACTGGCCGAGGGACACCACTTCACCATGTTTCCGGAGACGGACCCGAACGCGAATGGGTCTGAGTACGGAGACGAGAAGGTCGAACTCAACATCCCGATCTTGGTCTCCGGGCGATGGGCCGGATCGATCGGGTTCACGGACTACCTAGAAGTGCGCAACTGGGAAGAAGCCGAGAGAGCCTTGCTCCACACGGCGGCGGCGTTGGTGGGGGCGTTCTGGGAGAGGCAACAGAACAGGCATCGCCTCGAAGAACTGGTCAGGTCGAAAGACGAGTTCGTGGCCAGCGTCAGCCACGAGTTGCGCACGCCGCTGACCGCGGTGGTTGGTCTCGCTCATGAACTGCGCGAGAACGGGGCCGAATTCGACGAGCGCGAGGTCCGGGAACTGATCGCGCTGATCGCCGATCAGAGCCTCGACGTGGCCAATATCGTCGAAGACCTCCTCGTTTCCGCTAGAGCGGAGACGGGTGGTCTGACCATCATTAGACGTGAAGTGGATCTGCGAAGAGAGACGGAGTCCGTTCTCGCCGGCAACACCCTGCTCCCGGCGGAGAAGGTGTCCGTATCGAGCAACGGTAACGTGCGGCCGGCCTGGGCGGATGCAACGCGTGTTCGCCAGATTCTCCGCAATCTCCTGACCAACGCAGTTCGATACGGCGGCGAACGGGTTCGGGTGACGTTCGCTCAAGAAGAACACACCGTTGTGATCCGTGTTCATGATTCGGGCAACCCGATTCCGGCCGATGCGCATGATCGGATCTTCAAGCCCTACCAGAGGGCGCACAACATCCCGAGCCAGCCTGCCTCTGTAGGTCTGGGCCTCTCGGTCTCACTCCAACTCGCTGAATTGATGGATGGGTCGCTCACCTATTTCCACACCGGCGATGAGAGCGTCTTCACGCTGACCTTGCCGGCCGCCAGGAGACTCGAGGCAGTGCGTTGAGACATGGGCAATAGGCAATAGGCCATGAGCAGCATTCCAAACCTGGAACGCACCCGCTCACTGCCATCCGACTACTGATCATATATGGTAATATATCTTATATGATCAGTTCAGAACTTCGTGCTTCCAGAAGGCTGATGGGACTCACGCTCGCCCAACTCTCCGACCTGACCGGTATTGCCCAGCCCAACCTTTCGCGTCTCGAGCTGGGGAAGGTCGACGCGAGACTTTCGACGATCGAGGTTGTTGCAGGTGCCCTGGGCCTCGAGCTGAGCTTGTCATTGCGCACGAACTCGAGCCTCGACGCCGTACAGGCTCGCATGCAGCAAGGTTCAGAACGTCTGGGGGCGCGCGGAATCACGAACCGCGAAGCGGCCAAACGTCTCGAGTGGAAGCGCCGGCGGGGCATAGACACGTCGACTGAGGAGAACCTGCTCACATGACACCCGCGGACTTGCTGAAGCAAGCATTGGAGGCGCCCGCCGATTCAGCTGAGCGAATCTTGTTTGCCGTCGCGGCCATCGATGCCCTCACCGCCGCCCCACTCGTCCTCGTCGGCGGCGGCGCCCAATTGACTCACACGGGTATAGGTCGGATCACGGACGTCGACGTCGTCGGTCCGGTCACCTCCCGCGATGAAGAACGCATCCGGTCGGCTGGTCTGGAGAAACGAGGCCGCCATTGGGTATTCGAGTCGCCGAAGGGAGCTGTGGCGATTGAGGTCCCCGGCGACACGCTCCTGGGCGAGGAACCGCCCGAGGTCATCGATCTGGGAGGACTACTCGTACGCATCATCTCCGTCAACGACCTGATGATGGACCGGCTGCTCCAGGCAACCGACGGAACGGCGGTCACATGGAACGAAGCATTTGCTCTCGCGGTAGCTGCGCGCGACCGTATCAACTGGACCTCTATCAGGGCCAGATGCGCGGCGATGGTCGGGACCGAGCCGTTTCTGCAGGTCATGCCGGATCTGCTCGGCCGCCTGGAGCAGGCACTCGACTGACATCGTTCTTACATTGCCAAGTCCCTATGCCGGGTATCGATCGATGCCGGCAATTGGAAGAGGGCCCAGAGGCCCTTCTTCCACTCGGTAGCAGCCGACCGACTACACCGGTTCGGCGACCTCTTCCTCGTCTTTCTGCTCTCCGATCGAGGCCAGCCATTCGGCCGGGTTCAAAGGCAGATCATCATCGGAGCTGCCTTCGGGGTAATCCCCGAAGATGCCCAAAGCAGAAATCGGCTCAGCTCCTGGGAGCGCCGGCTCGATGGCCTGGTACATCCCGGAGCCGGTACCGGCCGGGATGAGTTTGCCGATGATGACGTTCTCTTTGAGCCCCCGCATGTAATCCGACTTGCCCATCAGGGATGCCTCGGTCAATACCCGGGTCGTCTCCTGGAACGAAGCCGCCGACAACCACGAATCGGTGGCCAGCGACGCCTTGGTGATACCCATGAGCTCGGGGCGACCTTCTGCAGGCGTCTTGGCATCTTCCACCAGTTCACGGTTGATCTGACGGAACACCTTGTCGTCGACCAGCTCGGCAGGCAAGAAAGAGGCGTCGTGAGGGTTCACGACCCGCACACGTTTCAGCATCTGCCGAACGATCATCTCGATGTGCTTGTCGTGGATGTCCACGCCCTGCGACCGGTACACCTCCTGCACCTGATCGACCAGATACTGCTGGGCGGCGCGCACGCCACGAATCTCGAGAACCTCTTTCGGATCCAACGGGCCTTCGGTCAAGGCAGTCCCGGGTTCGACGACATCGCCGTTTGCGATACGAACCCGCGCCCGACGAGTAATCGGATACTCGGCGTCGCCTTCCTTGGCGGCAACGATGAGACGCCGCCCTTCCTCGTCCTCGACCAGTTTGACGGGTCCACCGACTTCGGACAGGACGGCTTTACCCTTCGGGGTGCGGGCTTCAAACAGCTCAACGACGCGGGGCAGGCCGTGCGTGATGTCCTCACCGGCCACACCACCGGTGTGGAATGTACGCATGGTCAGCTGGGTTCCCGGCTCACCGATCGACTGGGCAGCCATGATGCCGACTGCTTCACCCAACTCGACTTCGCGTCCCGTCGCCAGGCTGAGTCCGTAGCATTTGCGGCAAACTCCGTGCTGCGAGTCACAGGTCAACACCGAGCGCACCCGGACTGTGTCGACACCTTCCGCGGCACCCTCGAGGGCGAGCAGTTGCTGACGACCGATCACGGTACCGGCCTTTATGGTGTCTCCGTTCGGATCACGGAGCAGCTTGCCATCGACCCTTATGTCATCGGCTAGATACCGGCCGAACAGGCGGGAACGGAGATTGCGAATCGGTTCCCAGACCTTCTTCGAGCCGCGGCGTACCTCGTGGCGGATCTGGAGTTTGATGCCACGATCTGTCTCACAGTCGTCCTCACGAATGATGACTTCCTGGCTCACGTCGACGAGACGACGGGTCAGGTAGCCCGAGTCTGCTGTGCGAAGCGCGGTGTCGGCGAGACCCTTGCGAGCACCGTGTGTGGAGATGAAGTACTCCAACACGGACAACCCTTCACGGAAGTTCGAGATGATCGGCCGCGGAATGATGTCGCCCTTCGGGTTGGCCACCAGGCCACGCATACCGGCGATCTGGCGAACCTGCATGATGTTTCCACGGGCACCGGAGCGCACCATCATGTCGATGGGGTTGAACTTCTCCGCTTTGAGCGTCAACTCCATCGCGTCTTTGACACGGTCCGTCGCTTCCGTCCAGATCTCGATGAGTTCCTGGCGGCGCTCGTCGTCGGTGATCACGCCCTTCTGATACAGGTCCAGGACCTTATCGGCGCGTTCCTCGAACGCCGACAGGATCTCAGCCTTGTTGGCCGGCGTCTTCACGTCTTCGAGACCGATCGTCAAACCGGCAACGGTGGCGTAATGGAATCCGAGCTCCTTCACGGCATCGAGGACCTGCTGGACCTGGGTCTTGCCGTAGCGATCGATGATCTCCTCAATCACCCGCCGGACATCCGACTTGAAGATCACGGCCTCGATGTAAGGGAAATCGACCGGGAAGGCTGTGTTGATGATGGCCCTCCCCAACGTGGTTTCCACAGACTTGTCTCCGGGGAGTGGCTCCGGGGTGATGAGACCCTTGAGCGTTCCGGTCAAGTCACCGTGGAGGTCCGCGCTGCCGACGAGATCATTACCGAGGCGGATCTTCACCGGGGCGTGCAAAGACAACTCCTCGTTCTCGTATGCCATTCGAGCCTCTTCGAGCGACGAGAACGACCGGCCGGCACCGGGCGCGTCGTCGACGCGCTCGGATAGGTAGTAGATGCCGATGACCATGTCCTGAGAAGGGGTCACGATCGGACGCCCGGAAGCGGGCGATAGAACGTTGTTGGTGGAAAGCATCAGCAAACGGGCTTCCGCCTGAGCCTCTGCGGACAGCGGCAAGTGGACGGCCATCTGGTCGCCGTCGAAGTCGGCGTTGAACGCCTCACAGACGAGCGGGTGGATCTGAATCGCCTTGCCCTCAACGAGAACCGGCTCGAATGCCTGAATGCCAAGCCGGTGCAACGTCGGCGCGCGGTTGAGCAGCACCGGATGCTCCTGAATGACCTCACCGAGCACATCCCACACCTGCGGGCGGCGCCGTTCCACCATCTTCTTCGCGGACTTGATGTTCTGGGCGATTTCGAGATCGACCAGGCGTTTCATCACGAACGGCTTGAACAACTCCAGCGCCATGATCTTGGGAAGACCGCACTGGTGCAACAAGAGACTGGGACCAACCACGATGACGGAACGACCCGAGTAGTCGACACGCTTCCCGAGCAGGTTCTGACGGAATCGCCCTTGCTTGCCTTTCAGCATGTCGGACAACGATTTCAGCGCCCTATTCCCCGGTCCCGTGACGGCGCGGCCGCGCCGGCCGTTGTCGAACAGGGCGTCAACTGCCTCCTGGAGCATCCGCTTCTCGTTGTTGACGATGATTTCCGGCGCACCTAGATCGAGCAAGCGCTTCAGCCGGTTATTTCGGTTGATCACCCTGCGGTAGAGATCATTGAGATCGGAGGTGGCGAACCGACCGCCGTCGAGTTGCACCATGGGGCGCAGATCGGGTGGTATGACGGGGATCGTTTCGAGGATCATCGCCTGGGGATCGTTCTTCGCCTCGGAGAACGGCTTGACGACCTTCATGCGCTGAGTCGCCCGCTGGCGTTTCTGCGCAGAGTTCGAAGACAGCATCTCGTCGAGTAGATCCATTTCGGCGTCGAGATCGATCCGGGACAAGTAGTCCTTGACTGCTTCAGCGCCCATGCCGCCTTCATAGAAGTCGGCATATCGGTCGAAGATCTCACGCCAGAGCTGCTCGGATTCAATGAGCTGCTTCGGAGCGAGCGTGCGGAACCGATCGAAGGCTTCTTCGATCAATTCGACCTCATGCTCGGCGCGCTCCTCACGGTCGCGCATCTCACGTTCGACCTCGCGGCGGCGAGCGGAGATCTCTTGTGACTTGGCACCACCCTCCTCCATGCCGGAGAGCTCTTGCTCGAGGCGTTCGAGCCGAGCTTCTTTCCACTCGGTGAACTCGTCGCGGACGATCTGCACCTCGGCTCTCATCGTGTCTTCGAGCTCCGGAAGCTCGGCTTGACGCCGCTCTTCGTCGACAAACGTGATCAGGTAGGCCGCGAAGTAGATGACCTTCTCGAGCTCCTTGGGCGACATGTCCATGAGGTAACCCAGGCGGCTCGGCACACCCTTGAAGAACCAGATGTGGGTGACCGGGGCAGCCAGCTCAATGTGACCCATCCGCTCACGGCGCACTTTCGAACGCGTGACCTCTACACCGCAGCGCTCACAGATGATGCCCTTGTAGCGGATCCGCTTGTACTTGCCGCAATAGCATTCCCAGTCTTTTTGCGGCCCGAAGATCCGCTCATCGAACAAGCCATCCTTTTCGGGCTTGAGCGTGCGGTAGTTGATCGTTTCGGGTTTCTTCACCTCACCAAACGACCAGGCACGGATCTGATCGGTGGTGGCAAGGCTGATTTTCAGTTCATCGAACGGCTGTCGCAAGACACGCTCCTTCGCTCACAGCTGGAGGCTAAATTTCGACGTCGACTTCGCGACGCTCAGGACGGGAAAGGTCGATGCCCAGGGACTCGGCCGTGCGGAACACGTCCTCGTCCAGGTCTTTCAACTCGACCTCTTCACCAGCCGACAGCATCTCGACATTCAGACAGAGGCTCTGCATCTCTTTGATGAGTACCTTGAAGGACTCAGGGATGCCGGGCTCGGGGATGTTCTCGCCCTTGACGATCGCTTCGTACATCTTGACACGGCCCTGCACGTCATCAGATTTGATCGTCAGCACTTCCTGGAGTGCGTAGGCGGCACCGTAGGCTTCCAGGGCCCACACCTCCATCTCTCCGAAGCGCTGTCCACCGAACTGCGCCTTTCCTCCAAGCGGCTGCTGGGTGATCATCGAGTATGGGCCTGTTGATCGGGCGTGGATCTTGTCGTCGACAAGGTGGACGAGTTTCAGAATGTAGATGAAGCCAACAGTGATCGGCCTGTCGTACGGCAACCCGGTCCGTCCATCCATGAGCCGGGCTTTGCCGGTCCCGTCGACCAGATGATCACCGTCACGATTCGGGAGAGAATTCTCCAGAACCTGGGCAATCTCACCTTCGCGAGCACCGTCGAATACCGGCGTAGCAACCTTCGTCCACGCCGCGGTTCCACCGGCGGCGGGGCCGTCGGATCCTTCGATCGGTGACCAACCCTGAGCGGCCGCCCAGCCGAGGTGCGTCTCGAGCACCTGGCCTAGGTTCATACGCGACGGCACACCGAGCGGCGACAGGATGATGTCGACCGGAGTTCCGTCCTCCATGAACGGCATGTCCTCTTCAGGCAGGATCTTGGAGATGACGCCTTTGTTTCCATGGCGACCGGCGAGCTTGTCGCCCTCGGAGATCTTCCTCATCGAGGCGACGTAAACACGCACCAGCTGGTTCACGCCGGGAGGAAGGTCGAATCCTTCCGAGCGCTTGAACACCTTGACGTCAATGACTTTGCCGGACTCACCGTGCGGCACTTTGAGCGACGTGTCGCGAACCTCTCGGGCCTTTTCACCGAAGATGGCACGCAGCAAGCGCTCCTCGGGCGTGAGCTCGGTCTCACCTTTCGGAGTGACCTTGCCGACCAAGTAATCGCCGGGACCAACGTCGGCCCCTACCCGGATGATGCCCTCTTCGTCGAGGTCCATCAGCACCTCTTCGGCGACGTTCGGGATGTCCCTGGTGATTTCCTCGGCACCGAGCTTGGTGTCACGGGCATCGAGCTCGTGTTCCTCGATATGAATCGAGGTGAGACCGTCGTTCTTGACGAGCCGCTCCGAGATGATGATGGCATCTTCGTAGTTGTGGCCTTCCCACGGCATGAACGCCACGAGCATGTTGCGGCCGAGCGCCAGTTCACCGGCCTCGGTCGACGGTCCATCTGCGAGCACGTCCCCGACGGCCACCTTGTCACCCGTGCGGGCCAGAGGCTTCTGATTCATGCAGGTGCCCTGGTTCGATCGCTCGAACTTGTTGAGGGTATAGGTGTGCTTGCGGTTGGTGTCCTTCTCCTTGACCACGACGAAATCGCCGGTCACGTCGATAACCTCACCGGCCACCGTGGATATCACCATGTCGCCCGAATCCTGGGCGGTGCGCTGTTCAACGCCGGTGCCCACCAAGGGCGCATCGGCCCGCAACAACGGGACGGCCTGACGCTGCATGTTCGAGCCCATGAGGGCGCGGTTGGCGTCGTCGTGCTCGAGGAACGGAATGAGCGCCGTAGACACCGAAACGAGCTGCTTCGGCGAAACGTCCATATAGTCCACTTCGTCCGGCGTCACCGAGTCGACTTCACCGCCGGCGCGCCGCACCAAGACGCGATCGTTGAGGAACGATCCATCTTCCTTGAGGGGGGCGTTGGCCTGGGCAATGACGAACCGCTCCTCTTCCGAGGCAGTCAGGTAGTCGACCTTCGTGGTGACTTTGCCGTTCTCTGCCAACCGGTATGGCGTTTCAATGAAACCGAAACGGTTCACGCGAGCGAATGAGGCCAGCGAGCCGATCAATCCGATGTTCGGGCCCTCCGGTGTCTCGATCGGGCACATGCGACCGTAGTGCGACGGGTGCACGTCACGGACCTCAAACCCTGCCCGTTCACGGCTGAGGCCACCAGGGCCTAGCGCGGAGAGACGGCGCCGGTGAGTCAGGCCGGCGAGTGGGTTGGGCTGGTCCATGAACTGGCTGAGCTGTGACGTTCCGAAGAACTCTTTGATCGCAGCCACGACGGGGCGGATATTGATCAGGCTCTGCGGCGTGATCGCCTCCGGATCCTGAGTGGTCATGCGTTCCCGCACTACCCGCTCGAGGCGAGTGAGCCCGACCCGAACCTGATTCTGGATCAGCTCGCCGACCGTCCGAATACGCCGGTTGCCGAAGTGATCGATATCGTCGGTGCGGACCAGGATCTCGGTGCCGCCGGTGAGGGTGATCGTCTCGTCTCCCGCATGCAGCGCAACGAGGTAGCGAATCGAGTCGACGAGATCCTCATCGCTCAGCAGTTGCAGCCCCTCAGCGCGGTAGTCCTCCGGGATCGGCTTGCCGAACTTCTGGTTCAGCTTGTAGCGGCCCACCCGGGTGAGGTCATATCGCTTCGGGTTCTTGAAGAGCGTCTGGATGAGGCCGCGCGCCGACTCGACCGTGGTCGGTTCACCAGGACGGAGCTTGCGGTAGAGATCCAGCAACGCCTCATCCTTGTCGTGCGCCGTGTCACGCTCGAGCGTGTTACGAATCGACTCGGCACCATCGAAGAGTTCGAGGATCTCTTCATCGGTGTCGGCAATATTGAGGGCACGCAGGAACGCGCTGATGTGCTGACGGCGTTTGCGGTCGACGCGGACGCCGATCGTGTCGCGCTTGTCGGTGTCGAACTCGAGCCAGGCACCGCGACCGGGGATCACCTTGCCGGTGAAGATATCACGGTCTGACGTCTTGTCCCGACCCATGTCGAAGTAGACGCCCGGCGAGCGGACGAGCTGGCTGACAACGACACGCTCGGTGCCGTTGACGATGAAGACTCCGTTATCGGTCATGATCGGGAAGTCCCCGAGGAAGACCTGCTGTTCCTTGATCTCACCCGTCTCCCGGTTCACAAACCGGGCGGTGACAAACAGCGGACGGGAGTAGTTGGAATCCCGCTCCTTGCAGTCTTCGATGGACATCAACGGATCGCCGAAGCGGTGATCCGTGAGCTCGAGAGCGAGGGAACCAGTGAAGTCCTCGATCGGGGAGATCTCTTCAAAGATCTCGGCCAGGCCCTCCTCGATGAACCAATTGAATGATTCGTGTTGGACGGCCAGGAGATCAGGAAGTGGAAGGACTTCGGGGATTTTGGCGAAAGACAGACGCTGGGCGACGCGCGAAGGCAACGGCGAGCCTCCTTATGACCCTAGGGATGGATATCTCGAAACGGCGAAACAGCAGGATAGCACGCGCTAGCCCTGCCTACAAGGCGGAAAAACAATCAATTATCCGCGGTGCTGTACCGCGGCCCCTTCCCGGGAAGTGTATCGAATTGATGGTCGCATGGTCAAGGGTATTCAAGTACTGGATAGCGAGATCCCCGGAGTCGTCGCGAGGAGCAACGAGAGGGGCCGCCCTTCCGGACGGCCCCTCTCGAAATACGTTGCAGCGAAGGCAGGGGATGTCCGGGCGAAGCCCGAACTCCAAAGCTCGGGACGCAGAGCGTCCCGAGACACCGCTACCGGAGCTCCACGGTGGCGCCTGCGCCCTCGAGTTTCTCTTTCGCCTTCTCTGCTGTTTCCTTGTCCAGACCCTCGAGCACCGCATTGGGGGCGTTGTCGACGAGTTCTTTCGCCTCTTTGAGCCCGAGGCTCGTGAGTGCGCGGACCTCTTTGATCACCTGGATCTTCTTGTCGCCGGCTGCAACGAGGAAGACACTGAACTCATCTTGCTCCTCTTCGGCAACAGCATCGGCGCCTCCGGCAGCGACGGCGGCCATCGCCATGGGCGCGGCGGCAGTCACATCGAACTTCTCCTCGAAGGCATCGAGGAACTCCTTGAGCTCGAGGACCGTCATCTCCTCGAAGACACCCAAGAGGTCGTCGGTAGTCATCTTTGCCATGTTTACTCCTCCTCGGCCTGGTCGGCCTTGTCATCATTTTGGGAGTCGGAATCGGACTCGTCGTCTGACTCGGCCTCTTCCTCGGGACCTTCGCCGGCTTCGGCAAGTTCTGCCTCGGCCGAATGGGTCTGATCAACTTCAGCTGTGGGCTCCTCGCCCTCGGCTGCTTCATCGGTCGTCGTTTCGGCGACTTCGGCCTTGTCTGCCGGAGCGGAAACCTCGGCGGGGTCGGCAGCAGCCTCGACCCGGTCTGTCGAGGCGGGTGCCTCGACTTCAGCGGCCGGCGCCGGTTCACTCGATTCTTTTATCTCGAGCAGTTGGAAGAACAACGAAGCGGAATCCCGCACAAACGACCCGAGCATGCCTGCCATCTTGCTGAGCGGCGCCTTGGCAGCTCCCGCAATCTTGGCGAGCAAGACATCGCGCGGTTCGATTTCGGCGAGCTTGCTCACCTGTTCCGGCGGCAAGAGCTTGCCGGACATCAGACCAACTTTGAGCACGAGACGATCGTGCTCTTTGGCGAAGTCCTTCAAAACCTTGGCAACCGGAACCGCATCCGAATTCGCGAACGCAAGCGCCGTCGGCCCGTGCATCGACTCGATGAGTTCATCGAGTCCGAGTTCGGTCGCGGCGCGGCGGGCCAGCGACATCTTCACAACCTTGTACTCGGCATCTGCAGCCCGCAATCCGCGACGCAGCTGCTGCTGCTCGGACACGGACAGTCCCCGGTACTCGGCCAGGAAGGTCGCCTCAGAGTTCTCGAGACGCTCCTTGATTTCTTCAACTGCTTGGACCTTTTCAGGTCTCGGCATACGCGTACTCCTCCTCACATTAGAAAAGGTCCCTCGGTCATGATGAGACGGGGACCCCTGTGGGAGGCGGTCTACGCAGGCGGGCGAACCCTTTGAGCCCGAAGGCACCGGCGGTCTCAGAACCGAGGTTGGAGTTGTTGGCACGGAGCGTACGCCCTCCTGTTGGGAACAGCAAGTTGTCAGAATCGTCGCGAGTTACTCGTCGCGAGTCGCGGGCACGCACCAGCCACTCGCGACCCGCGACTCGCGACGCCGCAACTTCTCTATCCGCGCGATCCGCGTCACGCACCGAGTTTCCGCTAGCCAAGTTGCGGCATATGCGCGATAGTGCCAACACGGAGAGACACCCGAAGGGGGTTTCGTAACGACGGGTGGGTTGACCTGACCGCCCTCGCCCGCAACTGAGATCGGCCCGGGTATACCCGGCGACGCGTGCAGCCCCTACCCTGACAGCGTCGCAGCGAGGGTGACCCACGGCGACTGCAGCCCGCAGTCGCCGGCCCCGGCCCCGGCGCCGCCCGAGCAGCATCGGCGCTCTCAGCGGAACCCCCTCGCTCTCCGCCCCTAGTCGCGAGTTGCTAGTTCCTAGTCGCGAGTTACTAGTCGCGAGTATCAGCACGGAGCAGGAAGGGCGGCCGGGTTCGGCCGCCCTTCGATTGACCCGCGACCCGCGACTAGCGACCCGCGACTATTTACTCGCCTTGACGAGATCTTCTAGGCGAGCCGGGTCGATCTTGATCCCGGGGCCCATCGTCGACGAGATGGCAAGATGACGGAAATAGCGGCCCTTGGCGGAGGCGGGACGAACTCGCTGAAGTTCGGCGGCCAAGGCGCCGAGGTTCGTCACGAGCGCTTCGGCTTCGAACGACGCTTTGCCGATCGGAACCTGGACGTTGCCAAATCGATCATTGCGGTACTCGATGCGGCCGGATTTGAACTCCTGAACCGCTCTGGCGACATCCACCGTCACGGTTCCGGCCTTGGGGTTCGGCATCAGGCCCCGAGGGCCCAGCACCCGCCCGAGTTTCCCGACCTCAGCCATCATGTCCGGAGTAGCGATGGCGATGTCGAAGTCGAGAGCCCGTCCTCCTGCGATCTCTTCGGCGAGTTCGCTACCCCCGACCAGGTCGGCACCGGCGGCTTCGGCCTCGCGGGCCTTATCCGCCTGCGCGAACACGACCACGCGCACCACCTGGCCCGTGCCGTGAGGAAGGCTGACAGTTCCACGAACGATCTGATCTGCCTGCCGGGGGTCGATTCCGAGTTTGAAGGCTACGTCGATGCTCTCGTCGAATTTCGCATCTGCGAACATCCGAACAAACTCGATGGCTTCTTCCGGGGAGTAGGCGGTCTCTTTGTCATACCGCTGTACCAGATCCCGATATCGCTTGCCGTGCTTGGGCATGTCTCTCTCCTGTGGTTCGAACGGCTCCGCCTTGTGCGAAACCTCCCATCTTCCGGCACGCAGTCGCGCCGCTGTTCATCCCGGTCGAGGGTTCCTAGCCTTCGACCAAAAGACCCATGGAACGGGCCGTGCCCTCGACGATCTTCATGGCTGCATCAACATCGTTGGCGTTGAGGTCGACCATCTTCGTCTCCGCGATCTCGCGCACCTGGGCGCGAGTCACTTTTCCGACCTTGATGGTTTGCGGCTCGGGCGAGCCCTTCTCGATCCGCGCCGCCTGGCGCAGCAACACCGCGGCGGGCGGCGTCTTGGTGACGAATGTGAACGTCCGATCCTCGTAGATCGAGATTTCGACCGGAACGATTGTCCCAATCTGCGACGCCGTAGCCTCATTGTAGGCCTTGACGAAGTCCATGATGTTGACACCGTACTGGCCGAGCGCAGGACCCACCGGAGGGGCGGGGCTGGCCTGCCCGGCCGGGATCTGCAGCTTCAAGACGGTACTCAGTTTTTTTCTACCCACGTTGGTTCCTATGCATTGAGTGGTCCAGGCCTACGAAGACTTGGTCCCAGTACTGGTACTCGGTACTTGGTACCTAGTTCTTGATGATGTCCTCGAAGTTCAACTCGACCGGAGTGTCCCGACCAAAGATGTTGACGAGCACGACGACCTTGGACTGATCGAGGTTGATGTCCTCGATGACTCCGTTGAAGTCGGCGAATGGCCCCGTCTGTACACGAACGCTGTCGCCGATCTCCCATGAGGGCTTGTAGCGAGGCGCCTTCTTGTCTTCCTCTTCTTTGACTCCGAGAAATCGCTCGACTTCACGCCGGGACAACGGAACCGGCTTGTTGGCCGATCCGACGAACCCCGTGACCCCTGGAGTGTTCCGCACCCCGTACCAGGAGTCGTCGTCGAGGTGCATGCGCACGAGGATGTAGCCGGGGAACATCTTCCGCGGGACGGTGACCTTCTTGCCGTTCTTGATCTCAACGACGTCTTCCATCGGGATGGCAACTTCGTAGATCCGATCCTCCATGTGCATCGACTTGGAGCGAGTCTCGAGGTTTACCTTCACCTTGTTCTCGTAACCGGAGTAGGAATGGACAACATACCAATCGCCCGGCAAATCGAACGGGCTCAAGGGCTCCTCTTCTTCGAGGACGGTCTCGTCAACCGGATCTGACTCTGCCGGGCTCTCCTCAACAACGGCAACCGCGCCGGCGGCCGCTACTGCGGTTTCTTCGGCGGCCGGAGCAGTGGTCTCGACCGGAGTCTCTTCAGGTGTCTCTGCAATTGTCATTGTTACGATCCTCGCTTGAGCAGCCAGAGAATCGCTTCGCCGAAGCCGAAGTCGAGGCCGAAAACATAGAGCGTGACGGCCGTCGAGGTGATCAGAGTTACGGACGTGAACGCAACCATCTGCGATCGGGTCGGCCAGGACACCCGATGCAGTTCGATCCTCACTTCACCGAGGAACGTCGCGAGACGTTTCCAGAGCGGTTTCTTCTCGCCGGTGCTCTGCTTGGGTCGACGCTTCTGCGGGGCGCGCCCCCGCTTCTTCGCTCGTCGGTCCTCGGCCTCTTGGAGCCGGCGCATCTCTCGGTTCATGATCTTCTTTGTTCCTCGGGTTTCTCAGCAGGGGTGGAGGGACTCGAACCCCCAACCTCCGGTTTTGGAGACCGGCGCTCTAACCAACTTCGAGCTACACCCCTATGGGGGGTTCGGACGGTGGCGCAAGTATACGGAGCGTCAGACTCCAGTGTAAAGCCGGGCCGCGGAGCTTTGCTCCACGTGTACAACGTACTACGTACATCGCACAACGTGTGGCCGGATTCCGGCATGAGTACGCCGAGAGTGCCGGCCGGCTCCGGCATCAAGCTGCTGCCTGGCGGCGACGAATGGCGAGGGCCACCGTGGTCGCCACAGCAACGGCCGACATTGCCGACACCGAGACGGTGCCCGGGCGACGAAACCATGGGATGGGCGGGCGATCGAGCCCCGCCATGATCTTGCTCACCAACCCGGGTGGGGCGATGGCAACCTCCTGCTGCAAAGCGATGAAAGCGCGGTCGATGGCTCTGTAGCGAGCAATCTCTGCCTGGCAAGAAAGGCAGGCCGCCGCATGTCGTTCGTCCTCAACCGACAGCCGCTCATCGCCGAGCACGACTTCGCTGATCCGCCCTCTGACCCGCTTGCACTCCCGGGCGAGCATGCCCTTCATGATTCACCTTCGAGGTGTTGGCGGAGCCGATGATGGGCGCGATGCAGGCGGACCTTGGCGGCGGTGACGGTGATACCCAACGACTCAGCAATTTCGCCGTGCGACCAACCGTAGATGTCCTTGAGCACCACAACCGTGCGCTGGGGACGCGGTAGCTCATCGAGTGCAGCCCGCAGGCGGTGGCGAAGTTCGAGGTTCTCCCCTGCTCGCTCGAGGTCGCCCGACAGCGTCTTGTCTGCGATCTGGGGAGCACCCTCGAGAGGAACGGCCAGGTGGCGACCGGTGCGCTTCTTCATCGACCATGCGGCGTTCACCGTGATCCGATGAATCCATGTCTTGAAGGCGGCATCACCCCGGAAGCGCGGCAGTCCGCGCCAGGCCCGGATGAACGCATCCTGGGTGACGTCTGCTGCCAACTCCCGATCGTTTACCAGTCGCAGAGCCAAGGTGAATACTCCGTGTTGATGTCTTCGAACCAGTTCTTCGAATGCGCTTCTGTCGCCGACCTGAGCCGTCCGAATCAGCTGTGCTTCGTCGACGGGTTCGACTTCTGGATTCTCCATCGGGTTACCGCTCCACCGTGATCAGGCCGCCGACCAGCGGTCCCGAATTGGATGTGAGTTCGAGACTGACCGGGCCCGGTGCGGCGCCGATTGCACCGGTGATCGAAGCTGCTTCTCCGGGGAAGAGCGGGTTGCGGAACCTGAACTTGGCGGCGTGGATCGGCCGCCCAGCGGACGGGAATACGATCGCCGTCGCGGTTTGCAGCATCCACGATGCCATGAGCAAGCCGTGCACCACTACGCCTGGCAGACCGGCATTGCGGGCAGTCTCGTGATCCCAGTGCAATGGATTGAAGTCGCGACTGGCAGCCGCGTACCGGATCAGATCGGCTCGGCTCGCCGAGCGGACGGTTTCGGGCAACTCCCCGCTGGATGGATAGGAAACCGGACGGATCTCGTCTGCCCGTTCGAGAGGACCGGGTTCGTTTCGCTCCGCTACCTCGGAGTCGGGGCGCTGGTCCGACATGACAAACGTTGAGGTGGAATCGAGGACCCGGTTGCCTGCGGCTACCACTCCAACCGAGAAGGTCACCCACGCCGCTCCGCCTCGCATGCGCACCCGATCGACGGTCCCGGTGACGGCGTAGTCGGCTCCGGTCTCCCATGGAGCGAGCCACCGGAATGTTTGGTCGGCATGAATAAGGATCCGCGAGAACTCGCCGACATCCGGGTCGAAGAGAAAGGCCGGGGCGACGGCGAAGACCGCGGCGGCGGCCAGCCCCGGTGGGGCGATGTTCGGCCAGCGGGCAGGATCATCGCCGGTCGCCTCGATGAACGCCGAGATCGTCGAACGATCCGCCCGAAACTTTCGCCGGTATACGCGTCCCTGGAGTTCTTCCATGCCCATGGGCCAAGAGGGTACCCGGTACTTCGGACTTGGCACCTGGACGCTGAGGAGTTCCCTGCACCCGACCGGACGCGAAGAAGGCAGGCATGTCGCCCGCCTTCTTCAATCAGGCCCCGCTTGTTCCGCCCGCGGAATCCTGCGGCCAAACTAGCACCGCGGGTCGGGGTCGTGCCCCGTGTTCAGCGATGTTCGCGATGCAGCGTGTGCGATCCGCACCAGCGGCAGTACTTCTTGAGCGCCAGCCGCTCACGGGTGTTCGATTTGCTCTTCACCGTCACATAGTTGCGACGCTTACATTCGTCGCAAGCCAGCGTGATGGCCGGTCTCTTGTCACTTGGCATTGTTTGCTCTCTCGCTTCACTCGTTCGCGGTACCCAGTACCCAGTACCCGGTACGAGCGGACGGGCCACCAGACCCGTCCGGTCACTTACTTCAGAATCTTGGTGACCCGACCAGCACCAACCGTCCGACCACCCTCACGAATCGCGAAATCACGACCCTCATGCATAGCAATCGGATTAATCAACTCCACCGTCATCGTCGTGTTATCACCAGGCATCACCATCTCAGTACCCTCAGGCAACGTCACCGACCCAGTCACATCCGTCGTCCGGAAATAAAACTGCGGCCGATACCCAGGGAAAAACGGGTTATGCCGGCCACCCTCATCCCGAGTCAACACATACACATTCGCCTCAAAATCAGTATGCGGAGTAATCGAACCAGGAATACAAATCACCTGACCCCGCTCCACATCATCCTTCCCAATCCCCCGCAACAACAACCCAACATTGTCACCCGCCCGAGCCTCATCCAACAACTTCCGGAACATCTCAACCCCGGTCACCACCGTTTTGCGCGTCGGACGAATCCCAACAATCTCAACCTCAGTACCCGTCTTGAGAATCCCCTGCTCAACCTTCCCAGTCACCACCGTCCCCCGACCAGTAATCGAGAACACATCCTCAATCGGCATCTGAAACGGCTTCTCCGTATCCCGCTCCGGCACCGGAATATACGTATCAACCGCCTCCATCAACTCCATAACCGAAGCAACCGAAGCCTCATCCCCACCCTCAAGCGCCTTCAACGCCGAACCACGAATCACCGGCAACTCATCACCAGGAAACTCATACTCCGACAACAACTCACGAACCTCCAACTCAACCAAATCAAGAAGCTCATCATCATCAACCATGTCCGTCTTATTCATATACACAACAATGAACGGAACCCCAACCTGACGAGCCAACAACACATGCTCACGCGTCTGCGGCATCGGACCATCAGCCGCCGACACCACCAAAATCGCCCCATCAATCTGCGCAGCACCCGTAATCATGTTCTTGATGTAATCAGCATGACCAGGCATATCCACATGCGCATAATGACGATTCGCCGTCTCATACTCCACATGAGCAATCGAAATCGTGATACCCCGCTCACGCTCCTCCGGCGCCTTATCAATATCATCAAACGCCGTAAACGCCGTCGCCCCACCAACCCCAGACTCCGACAACACCTTCGTAATCGCAGCCGTCAACGTCGTCTTCCCATGATCAATATGACCCATCGTCCCCACATTCACATGCGGCTTCGTCCGCTCAAACTTCGCCTTACCCATGGGATTCTCTCCTTGTACTGTTCTTCACTTGGTAGCGGCGGGCAGACTTGAACTGCCGACCTCTCGATTATGAGTCGAGCGCTCTTACCGACTGAGCTACGCCGCCTCCGCGGCTTGCTACGCAAGCCGTTGGCGGTTGGCGATGCCAACCGCACCAGCTTCGCCCTCTTCCTTTGGTACTTGGCACTTGGTGCCTCGTACCTGGTACCGCGGTGAGCTGCGCTCACCGCCTACCGAGCCCCCTTCCGGATTCGAACCGGAGACCTCCTCCTTACCATGGAGGCGCTCTGCCAGCTGAGCTAAGGGGGCATGCCTGGGCCCTTAGGCCCAGGCACGTTTGAGAAGTGCGAAGCACTTCTCGGCCTGTACTCAAGGACCGTTGCTCATGGATTGTAAACGTTGCTGTGCCGGGAGAAGGATTTGAACCTCCGAAGGCATTGCCGGCAGATTTACAGTCTGCTCCCTTTGGCCGCTCGGGCATCCCGGCATCAAAGCCCGGCGTGGGCCGGGCTCGTCGATAGATTAGCCAATGATGCCGATTGGCCGTAACCGGGAAGGCGAGGCTCGAGCAAAGCCGCACGAAGCACTCTGAACCATGTGGCACGACCCTGAGATCCCTGAGGGACGGTGAGGGTCGGCCCCTGATGTCCTGGGAGCTGGTATGCGGGATGATGAAGGTGAATAGGAGGCAGACATGCTGTCAGAACAACTGTCTCGTTGGGTGAAAGCCGGATTCATCACCGACGATCAAGCATCCCGAATCCGGACATTTGAAGCGTCACGAACCGCCGCACCGGAGCGCCGGATTCCACTGATCGTGGAAGCGCTCGGCTACCTCGGTGGAGCGCTGGCCGTGATTGCAGTGCTGATTCTCGCCCAGGAGTTCTGGGCGGACCTCGAGCTGTGGGGCCGGTTGGCTCTGCTCGGCACCGTGACGCTTGGTTTGCTCATTGCCGGCTGGATGTTGCGCGATTCGCCCCTCGTGGCGATCCGACGCTTGGCCGGGTTTTTGTGGTTGTTCGCCGTGGTCGGCACGGGCTTCACATTCGGCATTCTGTCTGCCGACGGTTTCGATTGGATAGACGAAGCGTCGATGACGCTGGGGGCCCTGGTTGCCGGTGTCCTCGGCTTCTTCCTGTGGCGGATCCGAACCATGAGCCTTCAACAACTGGCGTTCTTTGCTGCGGTGCTGGCTGCGACTGTGCCGGCGGTGGCATTGCTCGAGTGGCCCGACGAGTTCTTCGGAATCACGATGTGGGCAGTAGGGACCGCCTGGCTGTTCCTCACCTGGGGTACGGCGATCCGCCCGATGATCACCGGCTACGCGCTGGGGGGAACCGCTTCGCTGTTCGGCGTTCAGCTGTTGTCGTTTGCAGGAGAGGGCTGGCCTCTGCTCCTCGGCGTGGTGGTGGCGGGAGCCCTGATCGTGGCCAGCGTCACGCTACGCCAGATCGTGCTCCTCGGACTCGGTGCAGCCGGAGTGTTCATCTTCGTTCCGCAGGTGGTGTTCCACTTCTTCGGGGATTCACTCGGAGCGCCGGTGGCACTGCTCCTCTCCGGCGCAGCACTGATCGGCGGCGCGGTGGCGCTGGCGCGGCTGATGGGTGAGATCAAGGAAGACATCGCTGAGGCCGACCATGAACCGGAGGAGTTGACATCATGACCGACTCACGCAAGGTCTGGATTTCGGTTATTGCGTCGGTGGTCGTAATCGGAGTTGTCGTCGGACTGGTACTGGCTTTCGCGATCATCCCGCTTCCAACGTTTGCTTCGCTGGTGGACGAGCCGGACCCCTCGATCCCCGGCACCGTGGCCTTCAGCCAATGGGACAACGGCGATCTATGCATCTGGACGGTCGATGCAGCCGGCGGTGAAGCACCGCATGAGGTGCTGTGTGACAACAACATCGGATTCGCCGATCCTCTGCCGGGTTGGACGCCGGAGGGAATGCTGCTGGTGCAGGAATTTCGAGGTGAGTCGCAGACGTTCCGGGTAATCGATCCCGAAACCGGAACAACGCTCAACCGGATATCGGTCGATCAGACGGTAACCCCGCGGGATCCCGTCGGCCGGGTCCTCTACACCGCTCCCGATGGTTCGGAGATCTACACGGAGTTCGATCCCGGCACACCGCGCGTTGTGGTGCAGAGCCCGACCGGTGTCGATCGCACGGTCCTGGAAGTCGAGGGCCCGAAGGACTACTCGTTCAACCAGGCGACCTGGTCGCCAGACGGAGAGTGGCTCCTCGTGCAAGACTCCGAGGGACGGGTGCTCATCCTCGCCGCTCAAGGCGACCCGAACCCCCGCATCCTCGTCGATAACTCGGACAACTGGTCGCCGGCCTCCTGGTTCATCCCCGGCTACACGGAAGGAACCTGGGACCCGAGCAAGTAACCGGCCGCCAAGCAAAGCCGAACACCGCGTTCTCCCCCCACACAGTGGGGGGAGTCCCGAGTCTTCGAGGGGAGGGGGGCATCCCCAGCCAGCAAAGGCGAAGTTAAGGGGCGCTTCGGAATTGAGCGGGGTGTAGGGGTTCCCGGTTGATTAGGAGGGCTCTGCCAATCTGATGGTTACTACGC